>JANYGE010000030.1 GCA_025362535.1 Hyphomicrobiales bacterium | reverse complement strand
GCCATTGTCGCTGCAATCGCGGCCGCTTTATCCGTCGTCATTTCATTTAATATCGTACTGGCCGCACGCACATTGAGTTGCGACAGGATTGACACGGATGTTTTTAAATCTACTTTTTCCAACTGGCTGGCTGCCACATCGGGCTTCATTTTAGCAAAAATATCGACGACCAGTTTCTGGGCAATCAATTCCTGCTTCTTTTGATCAGCTTTAAACGCTAAAATATATTGCCGCTTCTCTTCAAGGATAGCGAGCTTTTGGTCAACTTGCTCGCTCAATTCCTGAAGTGTTTTCAATTGAAAAGCATAACGAGCTTCGGCGGCTGGCTTAGCAATGTTTGCGCAGTAGTCATTACGCGGTGCCACGACGACTCCAGCCACAGCCTTTGCAGGTGTCTCTTCACTTGTGGCGGCTTTAGTAGCTTCAGTGGCCCATACGGGGCTTGTTTGCGGCCCAAGCGCAAATGCACACAACATAAAAAGTGAACAGTATAGTTTTACTGTTTTTCCTTGACTGAAGGAGATCGAATTTAAAACGCTTAACTTCACTGAACAATCAACTCCCCTTGAATAGCTCCTGCGGTTTTGATTGCTTGAAGAATAGCAATCATACCATCGGGCTTCAGGCCTATTTGGTTCAAACCGTCCACCAAAGTCTGCAGACTTGGTCCTTCTATAATGGATACCTTGCCCCCATCTTGCTTCGCTGTAATTTTGGTGGAGGGCACAGTTACAGTTTCGCCTTTCGAGAATGACTCTGGCTGTGAAACTTGAGGGCTCTCAGTTACCCTAACGGTCAAATTACCGTGGGTAACCGCAACAGTTGAAAGCTTAACTTCCTTGCCTATAACAATTGTTCCACTTTTCTCGTCAATAACGATGCGTGCGGGCACATCGACATCCACTTCGAGTGCACCAATGAGTGAAACAAGACGAGACACACTCATATCTTTTTGACAGGTAATAAGAACCGTGCGCTGGTCTCTTTCAGATGCGATCGCCACCCCAAACTCTTGTTTTGCATAGGTATTAATAACATCTGCAATTGAAACTGCGGTTGCAAAATCTGGATTTCTGATTTCGAGTGTGATGCTCTTGAGATGGTTGAACTCACCTGTGAGCTCTCTCTCAACCAACGCACCATTCGATACGCGTCCCGTTGTCGGGCTTCCTTGCGTTAGCTTTTCCGCATCCCCCGTGGCCGAGAATCCAGACACGGTGACTGGTCCTTGCGCCACGGCATAGGCCTCTCCATCAACGCCAGTCAGGGGCGTCATTACCAGCACCCCTCCCCCCAGTGATGTTGAATCGCCGATTGAAGAAACGGTTACATCAATCCGTTCCCCTTGACGTGCGAAAGGCGGGAGTGTGCCAGTAACCAGCACAGCAGCTACATTTTTTCCCTTTGTTGAGCCTGGCGCCACATTGACCCCAAGATGCACCAACATTGAACGAATTGACTGTTCGGTGAAGGGTGAACTTTTCAAGCCATCACCAGTGCCTTGCAAGCCAACAACCAAACCATAGCCGATGAGAAGATTGTCCCGAACACCCTGAATATTGGTTATATCTTTGATACGTGCCCCTGCTTGCGCGAAATCAAAACTCAATATTAATACGACAATTGCCAACCATGATCTCATGGTTCACCAATGTTCAAATTTCCATCTGCACTCACCATAGCCTGAATGGTTTTTCCAGATTCCGGATTACGTGCATCAATGACTTGACCTGCTGAACCAGACTCCAGCGGGATAAGCATTGTGGTAATAGTGAGCCCTTTCAGTTTTAATATAACTTTTGTGGGCACACCCTGAGTGACAAGCCCGAAATCCTTCAGAAAGGCCAAAGCGATAGGCTTACCTGATAGCAATGGTCGCTTGGCAACATGCCCTTCAACCTGAATCTGCTCCAACACATATTGCTTTGCTGCATTATCGGGCACATAGAAATCTTTGAGAACCAAATCAGAGTTTTCAATGCGCTTGCCCACGTCTATTGTTGTCTTCGGAACAGGAATGGGGGTCATGTCTGCCTGTGCCGCAGTGTGAAGGCAAACAAATGTCAAACCCGCCAGCACCACGCAAAGAATATGATGAGCCACAATTTTATGTAGACTGTCGCGAGTCATATTTTAACGAAGCCCTTTGGAAACAGTCCCAGCCATGTCGTCTGCAGCTTGAATAACCTTCGAATTGATTTCATATGCCCGTTGAGCTGAAATCAAATCAGTCATTTCCTTAACCGGATCGACATTTGAACCTTCAAGATATCCTTGCTCAATTTGACCAAAGCCAACTTGCCCGGCCAGCCCACTTGTTGCTGCGCCAGAAGAAACCGTTTCTCTAAATAAGCTACCACCGAGAGCTTCGAGACCAGCCGAATTTGGAAATGTTGCGAGTGAAAATTGACCCAGCAGCTGCTGGTCAGATTGGCCAGTCACGTGGCCATAGACCTCACCAGATTTATTGATATACACATCGGTCGTTCCAACAGGCACAGTAATCGAGGGCTGAACCTCGTTACCGTCCGCAGTTACAATCTTACCATTCTCATTGATGTTGAATGCGCCAGCCCTTGTAAAAAGAGTTTCGCCGGTGGCACTTGTAACCTGAAACCATCCACTCCCATTGATGGCAACATCGAGCTTATTTCCGGTATTGGCCAATGGCCCCTGCAAGTGCACGCTTCGAATAGCTGCCAACCGGGTGCCAAGACCCAATTGTGCGCCTTCCGGAATTGTATTGCCACCAGAACTATTGGGAATCCCATTAACACGTTCAACTTGGTAGAGAAGATCGGTAAACTCTGCCCGCGATTGTTTGAAACCCGTGGTATTGATATTGGCAATATTATTGGCAATGACTTCAACATTAAGCTGTTGAGCACTCATACCAGTCGCAGCAATTGAAAGGGCACGCATTTACTTCAACTCCGTCAAATTTGCATTCTGCTAATTTCTAAAAATGCAGACACAACCTTATCCCTCACGGCCAAGGCTGCTTGTAAAGATTGTTCGGCTTGCATTGTCGCCATCACCGCACTCTGGATTGTGGTCTTGCCCTGAATTGCAGCAATAGCGGTGGACTCACCATTTTGAATCGAATTTACTGTGCCCTCAGCCAAGGTTTTGAGCATTGCCGAAAAGCCGTCCCCATCCACATTTGCTGTCCGTGGCTCCTTGAAGCTCGGTGCACTCGTGGCGAATGATATGTTGCCAAGTGTCGGTGCAGAGATAATGCTCAATTGCCGCTCCTCAGAAGATCAATTGTCATTGAAATCATTTCACGAGTCTGTTTCACGACTTGTAAATTTGATTCATAAGATCGATTGGCTTCTCTCATGTCAGCCATTTCGATGATGGAGTTGACATTAGGGAGTTTAACGTAGCCAGCGGCATTGGCAGCAGGATTGCCAGGTTGAAATTCAAGTTTAAAGTCACTTGGGTCTACTGAAATTTTCTTGATCGCAACAAGGTCAACACCACTCACCTTGTCCAATTCAGCCCCAAATGAGATCGTCTTGCGGCGAAACGGATCAGAACCTGCGGTCATTCCGGTAGATTGGGCATTTGCCAAATTTTCTGAAATCACCCGCAATCGCATGGCTTGCGCCTGCATAGCGGAACCCGAAACTTTGATTGATGAAATAAGGGGATCTGACATGTTTAGCCCTTCAAACTCGACATTAGCATGCGATGAAATGACTTTATGATATTGGTATCCAGAGAATATTGACTGCTGGTCTCACCGATCTTCATAAGCTCAGTATCAAGTGAAACACTGTTGCCAGTTTCATTCAGAGCCTTATCATCTTCCTGAATCGTATAGCCTCCACTGAGCAAACTATCCGTTGACGATTTGATACTGGCTGTGCCACTTGATGCGAGGCTAAGTTGAAGGCCTTTCAGAGTTTCTTCGAAAGGCTTTAAGTCTTTTGACTTGTAACCCGGCGTGTTCGCATTCGCCACATTTTGCGATAAAACCACTTGCCGTGCCGCCAGCCAATCCGCTTTCTGGGCGGCAAGGCTCATTACCGAAATATTTGACATCAGACAGATCCACTTCTCAGTGTTTTCTATCGCAGAAATCTTATCTGGAGCTGGAGATTGGGCCGCAGAATGCAGCTCATAATTTCATTGCACGGCAGATCTAAAAATCTTTGACCATTCGAGCGTGCCGAGCCAAGCAACATCACGATTAATTTTAGCCTGACGCAAAGCTTGTTGAAAAACTTCCAGATCATCCATCACACTCATCGGCCGGCCATTAACCTCCGCATGCTTAAATATAATTTCGGTGCAATATGCGTCGATCCTGAGTTCAAAGAAAATATCCACACCAGCTTCATGTAACTCTAAATCCAGTGAAATTTGTGGATTGCCAAACCAATCGAGGATTACATCGCCTGAATATGAAAACTGCAATGCGCCAGGCTTAAAATAGAGTTCCGAGGCCGAGCTGACAATGTCGCCTATATTGGCAAAATTTTGCGCATGAATAAAACTTACAAGATCGAGAATTTCAACCGATCGGATTTCAAGAGCAACATTGCGTAGCGCTTCATTCATCTCATGCTCGAACTTTGAGTAATCAGCAACATTCAAATTGTTCAATATTTTATCCTCTCAATTCGGCATATTGAGTGGTTGATCGCATTTGTAAGAAGTGGATCAACTCAGCAACAGCTTTAAAAAATTCTTGTGGTATTTCCGAACCTATTGTTGTCTTTTCATACATGGCACGTGCCAATGGTTTGTTTTCGATGATTGCAATGTTCTTTTCTTCTGCAATGCTGCGGATCCTGAGCGCAATATTATCTTGCCCCTTGGCAACGACAACAGGCGCTCCACCCTCACTTCGAACATAGCGTAAGGCAATCGCAAAATGAGTAGGATTGGTGATAACCAATGTTGCCGTCGGAACCGCCGCCATCATGCGCTTTGATGAACGTTGACGGGCCAAAGCGCGCGCGCGACCTTTTATCTGCGGATTGCCTTCTGCGTCTTTATGCTCTTCTTTCACTTCTTGATGCGACATGCGGAGATCTCTTCGCCAAGCTATGCGACTCCAAACCGTATCAAATGTGGCCAGCAGAAGAGCAATAAGAGTAACTGCTCCAGTAAGCTTTGTGAGAAGACCAAGCAACATAGACGGAATAATTTCAGGTGGCCTTATCATCGTACTGAGTGTCAGCTGCGCGTCAGATTTTATGATCAGGATCACGACAATTCCGATCGAAAGAAACTTGAACAAGGACTTGGCAAAGTCAGCCAGCCCACGAAACCCAAATATTCGTTTCAAACCAGCCACTAACGAAATTCGAGAGAGCTGTGGTTGAATGCGTTCCAAGCTTAATTGCAGGGGGTTCTGAGCTAAAGATGATAGAACTCCAGCGGCCATCAAAATCAATAAAATTGGAAAAACGATGAAGAAAACAGGTTGAAGGGCCGCAAACATAAGGTCATTTGCTTCAAGACTGGTGTCGAGCCTAAAAGTTCCAGCACCTTCAAACATTTTTGTTAAGAGGTTTTCAATACTGGCAATACCAGTGGAAAGTATGAAGCTGCAGATAAAGAGAATTGCTGCAAAGGAGAACAGCACAGGCACCTCACGTGAAACCGGCACGTTACCTTTACTGATCGTATCAGTAATTTTCTTTTCAGTAGGTTCGTTAGTTTTACTTTCCTTATCGGCATCATCACTCATGCGGCAACATTGGCGCTAATTTGGCCATCCACGATGTTTGATTCGATGATTTCGATGGCACCTTCAGCTGCGAGTTTGAGCGCCATTTCGGCTATAGTTTGCCTTGCCGCGACAACATCCTTTGTCACCTCAGTCGGTGCTTCAGTCAATTCAGCTTCGATCATCCGGCGCGCACGCGCACCGAGTGATGAAAGAACAATTTCTTTCAACTCGGCAGTGACACCACGCAAAGCCAACATAACTTTTTCAGTTTGAATTTTATCAAACATGATCAAGCGATCTTTCTGCGATAGACGATAAATATCCTCAAAGGAAAACAGCATTTTCCGAATTGCCGCGGCTTCCTCAGGAAGCGATAGTTTCATGCTCTCGAGGATGAGATCGACTTGTGATTTTTCTAGCTTATTGAGAAGTTTCGCCAGCTTGGCTCTGCCTTCAAGTTCGGCTTTATTATCGGCTTGGGCAAGCACATCATCCTGCAGATTAACCTGAATAATTTGGTCACATAAATGACTGGCAGATCCCATTTTAAGCAACCGTCGAACCACGGAATCACATAAGTCTCGTGGCAGAGTTTTAATAATTTGGGAGGCCAAGTCCTGATCGAGATTGGATATAATATAAGCAATAGTTTGTGGATGCTCATCAAGAAGATAGAGCGTCAAAGAAGATTCGTTCTCTACTGTAATTTTATTCCAAATATTGAGTACTTCGGTTTGATCATGCCCATAAACCTTCTTGAATTTGTCGAGCGGCAGCGCTTCATCAAGAAATGCACGCGTTTGTTCGTTGCCGCCTTGAACGGGTTCGGGTCTGCTCATCTCCAACGACAACTCATCAACAAAATCAATGAGAGCGTTAGTATCGATTTCATCAATTTCGCTTGCGGTATCTGCAAACTTTTTTAGTTCAGAAATCTCGAAATCTTTGATAAGTTTGGAACCAAAAGATCCACCAAGTGCCAGCAAAATAGTTGCTGCTTTCTTGGCTTGATTTTGAACAACCTCAAAGTCGGAGTTATAGAGATTCACTGTCGTGGCCTATGCACTAAGCTTTTTATCTGACAATTCAGCGATAATCTCGGTTAATGAGACCCCAAGTTGTCCAGTTTCGTCATCCAACACGACAACCAAGCCTTTGGCGATCTGGTTACCATTCGCCATGAGAATGACAGGCTCCGAAAGTTTTTTATCCAGTGTTAAAATCGAACCCGGCGCAAGTGCCATAACCTTGGAAAGTGGCATACGTGCCGAACCGAGTATAACCTGCACAGTGATGGGTATCTGTAAGAACGTGCCCGAAGGTAAGGGCATTGTTGCAGCACCCGTTGTTGCACCTAATATCGGTTCATTATCATGATCGTCGGAAACCTCTGGAATGCCAGCTTCAATACTATGGCTGGCTTCAGTTTCAGTTCCAATGTCTTCCATGGCAGGAAAACCAGCAGGCATCTCCTGTGGAAAAGCCTCAACAGCAATCTCATTCTCATCCATCACGAAATGAACCTATAAATAAATTAGTGAGCGTATTGCGATGATAGCTTAACAAACTTGTGGGAAAATTATCTCCCATACACGAATTAAGAATTGGCTGTTGAATTTAGAACTGGTCAACGCTGACCAGACAGCAAAGTCAGTCCTCAAGAACCAAGCTATACTTGCCTTCTCTCTGGCCAAGCCGACCCTGCCGAAGTTTGGTATCCCCAGTATAAACGGAAATCGAACTTTTTAGATCAATACCAATCGGAATGATCTGACCAACACTCAACTTTGATATGACACCGAGACCCAGAGGAATTTCAGCTAAAATGGCAGTCAGGTCTATTTCAATACTTTCCAGCTTAGAAGATATTTTCTCAGTCCACTCTGTCGGTCCAGCTTCGGGCTTATCTTCTTCAACGTAGATATTAACCTCGGAAAGCAGATCATTGGGGAGGTCGATTAAGATCTCACCCTTGGCAGCCTTCATTGAACAGGTAAATTTTGCCGATAAAATCGGCCGGAAAACATTAGGGCTAGGGGTCGATTGTGTTTCCGCTGGTGGTTCAGGAATAAAATTGAGAGTGGAAATAGGAGGAAAACAAGCCGGAAGTGTCTTGCCAATAATATCTAAAAACTTTTTAATGAGGATCCGTTCGATATTTGAGAGGGGCCGCGACTCGACATAGGGCTCTTCAGCGCCATCGCCACCAAAGGCAAGATCGCAGATCATATATATTAGTGCTCGATCCGCCGTAAGTCTGAATGAATAGTTCTTTTCAGGGGCGGAATAAATTTGCATGGCACCTGGGTAAACCCCTTCTTTGGCCACCATGGGTCGAATATCAGCCTTCGAACACCCTTCTAATGTGAAGACCAGAGCTTGGCTTAACATGGGCTCCAAATTCTGCCCAATCGACGTCGAAAATATTTCCAATCCCTTATTGATTGCACGAAGGTCTTCAGGGAGTTTTTCACTCTGCCCGCGCAGGGTCTCAATGGATAATCTTTTCATATTATATATTTTTCAGCTTGATCATCGGAATTCTCAGGCTTTCACGGCCAAACCAGTTTTCATCGTCGCTTCTTCAACTTGATTGATTGTGGGTCGTTCATAGGCAGAAATTGCTTTTCGCCCATGTTCCAAAGCAACTTGAGGCATAGCGCCATTCATATAGGCGATCAGAGTTTGTTTGATAATAATGTAGCGACGCACTTTCTTTTCACGCACCGATTTCATCTTGTTCGCTAAAGGTCCAAACAGGCCATAGGAAAAAAAGATGCCGGCAAATGTTCCAACAAGTGCGGCACCAATCAAGTGGCCAAGTACTTCCGGCGATTCATTCAACGCCCCCATCGCGTGAATAACTCCAAGCACCGCAGCCACAATGCCCAAGGCAGGAAGTCCATCAGAAATGCCCAGCATCGCATGATAGGCCTTCATCTTATCGTGCCCAATCGTGTCTATTTCTTCTTCCATCAGCGATTCAATCTCATGGCTGCGCGCATTGCCAATCACGATGAGTCGCGCATAATCGCAAATAAATTGTGTGATCGGCGTGTCTTTTAAAATCAGTGGAAAGCTCGTGAAAAGAGACGATTCATTGGGATTATCGACATGCGTTTCCATTTCCGTCTTCGATTTGGAGCGAAGTTCTTTCATCAAACTATAAAGCAATGCAAGAAGATCGAGGTATTCTTGCGGTTTAGGTGTCGATTCTTTGATGGCCTCGAGCACGGCAGCTCCAGTATCCTTCACAACCTTCATCGGATTGGCAACAAAGAAGCTTCCAATGGCTGCGCCGAGAATGATCACGAATTCATAGGGTTGCCACAAGACATAGATGTGCCCACCAAGCGCAACATAGCCCCCGATGATACACCCGATAGTCATGACGAGGCCAATTACGAAGGTCAATAAATCTGCTCCTGCGCTACAAAATATTTTGTAAGACCGTAAGCTATTGCATGAGCCTTACCTGAAACTGGGCAAACATCGCCTGGGTAAGACTTACACAAGCCACCTATAGGATTATGACCACTCGTTCCGCGAGGAAGACCCATGATATCAACGGTAACAAGTTACAAACTCATTGCTGATCATCTCGACAAATCGCTCGCAACGACAGCGAGCGACGCGCAGGTCAAACGCGAGACAAAGTATTACACCGACAACATCGACAAAATAAAAACGATCGAAGACTTTCTGGGGAATGACCGCATCTATCGCTATGCGATGAACGCCTTTGGACTCAAAGACATGATCTATGCCAAGGCCTTCGTGAAGAAGGTTTTGAAAGATGGCATCGATTCGTCAAAGAGCTTTACAAACCAGCTAACTGATCCGCGTTTCAAGGAACTCGCGACCACCTTCAATTTTAAGCAGTTTGGAACAACAACAACAATATTTGATCGCGCCAATAAGGGCGTCGTTGACAAATATTTGGAAGTTAAACTTGAAGAAAACGCGGGTGCCTCCAACGAAGGCGTTCGGCTGGCTTTATATTTCAAACGCAAAGCCTCAGAGATATCAAGCGCATATACAATTCTCGGTGATGCAGCCCTTTATAAGGTCGCACAAGTCGCACTCGGGCTAAATTCGTCTTCGACGTCGTCAGGGCTCGAAAAACAAGTGGTGGCAATCAAAAGCCAACTCGATCTTTCGAAACTAACCGACAGCAAGGTGTTGGATAAATTTCTCACCAAATTTTTAACAAAGTGGGAACTGAGCAATAACACCAGTACGAGCACAATACCTGCGCTTGATCTAGCGCAAGGGGTGCAATCCATCACCAGCATTGACACTTTGACAAAAATTCAAAGCCTGTTCGCCGGGAGGAGATATTAATGCAAGCTGGCATGTATGTAAGTTACTCTGGTCAAATTGCACTCGAGAGGCGTCTGGCTACAATTGCAAACAACATAGCTAATGTCGGCACCGTAGGTTATCGCGCCGATGAGCTAAAATTCGAGACGCATATTTCAAGAATTACAGCAGATCCCACCGCATTTTCATCCGCTGGTTCGTCTTTTATTTCGACCCGCGCCGGCGCAATCAATAAAACTGGAAATCCCTTGGATGTAGCAGTTCAAGGTTCAGGCTGGTTAGCCATCCAAACGCCTGCCGGAATATCCTATACAAAGGATGGCCGGATGAAAATGTTGGATACAGGTGAGCTTCAAACCCTTACCGGTTTTCCAATTCTTGATACAAGCAACGCACCCATCATTATTGATCCGCAAGGGGCGGCACCTGAAATTTCACACGATGGCAAAGTGACACAAAGAGGCCAGCAAGTCGGAACCATTGGCCTCTATACCATTGATGTCTCCAAAGGCTATTTGCGTTCTGAGAGCTCTTCAATTATGCCAAAATTACCAGCAGTGCCTATCGAGAGTTTTACATCCGATGGAATAGTGCAAGGCTATGTCGAAGAATCAAATGTAAACGCGGTGACCGAGATGACCAATCTTATAACGGTAACGCGCGCATTCGATGGCTTGCAGACATCAATCGATGAAAGCGAGAGCTCGCTGAAAAAGGCAATTCAAATACTGGCCAGTGGTTGATTAGGAATTGCAATCACATCCAACTCTTTCAGAATTCGTCCATAAGTTTCAACATCTGCTGGCAACCCAAGCTCTAGCGGAGCCAGAGGGATGGGTAACTGAAGCGACCTCCAGCGGCTTTCGCGTCAATGGCTTGTCACAATTTTTAGCGCTCGGTTCGCTTGTGAAAATCCTGACAGATAAGAAATCTGTTTTGGCCGAAGTGGTCAGAATCGAAAAGGACAGCGCATTGGTGCGGCCATATTCGGCTGAAGCGAACATAAAGCTCCTCACCCGAGTTGTTCCTGGTGGAACGATACAGATCAGACCGTGCCCAGCTTGGAGCGGACGCATGCTCAACGCGCTCGCTGAAGCAATCGACGAAGGTCCCCTATTGCCATTGGGCGAAGAGTCTGTCGAAATTATTTCGAAACCTTTACATCCTCTGAAGCGTAAACTGGTAAAAACCCCAGCCAAGACCGGCATCAAAGTTATCGATATATTCACGCCAGTTTGTATTGGACAGCGAATTGGCATTTTTGCTGGATCTGGTGTCGGGAAGTCCACTATGCTGGCAATGCTGGGCCGCGCGCAAAGTTTTGATAAGGTCGTTGTGGTGCTGGTTGGCGAACGTGGACGGGAAGTGCGAGAATTTGCCGAGTCGGCGCTGGGGCGCGATAAGGACCGCCTCATTTCAGTGGTCGCCACAAGCGATGAAAGCCCAATGATGCGGCGCATGGCGCCTTTAACCGGTATGCGCATAGCTGAGTATTTTCGGGACCTCGGCGAAAATGTGCTGCTCATCATAGATTCGATTACGCGTTATGCGCATGCCGCGCGCGATGTTGCACTTGCAGCTGGAGAAGCACCGGTTGCGAGAGGTTTTCCACCGAGCGTATTTACACAAATGCCTCGGCTGCTTGAACGCGCTGGACCTGGACTTGAAGGCGGCGGTTCAATAACTGGGGTGTTTTCCGTTTTGATTGATGGCGACGATCATAATGATCCTATCGCAGATAGCATTCGGGGAATTTTAGATGGGCATATTGTTCTTAAACGCAGCATTGCGGAACAAGGTCGATATCCAGCAGTTGATCCATTAGCCTCAATCTCAAGATTGGCAGAGCATTGTTGGACCGCCGAGCAACGCAAACTTGTTTTATTATTGCGCGGCCTCATTGCACGATATGAGGACTCGAAAGATTTAAGATCAATGGGTGGCTATCAAGCCGGAGCTGACCATGAGTTGGACCGTGCGATCGCGATCATACCAAAACTTTATACAGCGATGATCCAATCGGCACCGATCGAAAATAGTGTCGACCCCTTCGCCGATCTAGCGACTTATCTCATTGAACCTAAGCGCAACTAAGCCTCTATTCGCACATCAATTGAGCCAAATCCTCAATATTACGAGCAAGGGTTTCTTTTTCTTTTGCCATAACATCCAGCTGCTTGCGAAGTATATTAATTGCAAATTCGTTCTCATTGCCCGAATTTAAATTTTCTTGCTGGTATCTAAATATCTCTCTGATACTAGATATTGAAAGACCAAAATCTCGAAATTTCTTTATGGCCCGAAGTCGGTTCACTTCTGCAATCTTAAATACTCTAAATTTCCCCTGACGCACTGGTGCAAGCAAGCCTTCTTTTTCATAATAGCGTATAGTCTTGGGATCAAGACCAAGAAAATCCCCAAGTTCGCCGATCAGAAAAAATTTTGATTCGCCCGGCACTGTATCCAGGCCGTCAGTTCGAGTGAAATCCAGTAGTCTTTTCATGTAGATAATAAGCCCCACCCGACCATTCGGCCTTTAGTTTTTGCAACCGAACTCTTGCATTGACTATGTTTAAAAACTTACTCTGCTTCGTCAAGCGATTTTGCATCATTGGTGCGCGGTTGAGTGCAAATGTTCAAAACTTCGTGACACGCGGGGGTGGGGGCAACAGCTACAGCTTACCAAAAGGATATAATTCAGCATCGGAACGAGCCAGTTCATCGGCATCTGTCTGCGTGCTGACCACTCTCTGTGGTCGCCCCCAAAAAAACCAATGCAAATTTGGATTTATCCGAAAACACTCACCTCAGTGTTCACATCAAACAGCACTGCTGTGGTCGCAAAATCATCGGATTCGCTTTCATTTTTGAGCGGCAGCTCCATGCGATATTCCACATTGCTTCTGGCCATCGCACTATTCGAACTGTCGAATGGCACATTGGTTTGCGCTTCGACTTGACCAACCAATTGATATCCCAAATATCGTTTGGTATCGATCGGATCATAGCCCAGCGCGTGCCGCAATTTCTTGCGCAGTTTGCTGATATGACTTTCGACAACACTTTCTTCGACCTCTTCATCAAAGAGACCGTAAACGGCGTTAAATATCATCGAACGATTCACGCGGCGTGACCGATTGGAAGCAAGATATTCCAGAATTCGCCGTTCTCTCCGGGGCAACATCAAAACCTGCCCATAAACTTCTGGATCACGTCCATCAAAATAGACACGAAGCTGGCCTGCCGCCATTTGATTCGGGACAGCACAAACTCGGCGCCGGATTGCACCCATCCGCGCAATAAGCTCACGTGCATGGACTGGCTTTCTAACCACATCATCAGCACCTGCCATAAATAATTTAAGCATGGAATCGAGATCAGAAAGATCGTTCACAGCAATGACGGGAATGTTTGATTTTGACTTGATATCAGCGATCACCCCGGTGCGGTTTGGAAAACTTCCAACAATAATCGTTTCAATGGCCGAAATGTCTTTTTTGTCAACGGATTGCAACCAATCAACAAACTCATTGTGCGTTAATCCTGTCGTTGCATGACCTTCCCGGGTCAAGCTCGCACAATAGGCATCGGTAACAGTCGGACGCTCGTCCACGATTATGATCATTTTGATTCCCTATCCAGTTAGAAGGATTGTGTCGGCGGACACAAATTGTGAACTCAAAACGCAGGCGAACTGACAAATATTCATTCGCCCAAGCGTGGTTAACAAATGGTTAAGTTAATAATAACTTATTGAAATATAAGTATAAATTACACAAAGAAGAGATATATTCTTATACTATAGAAATATTATCTCAGCTTAATAAATGACACCTACATTAGTAAATTATAGAAGGTGTAATCAATTGCATAAGGTTGCAATCAAACTCATGGATATTGAAATGAGGTGCCGCCCAAGGCTATCACCAAGAAAACAACCTATATTATATAATAAATATTTTAAACACTACAAGGTTGAGCATTGCGTGGCGAATTAAGGGCATGTACAAGAAAAAGACAGCAACTGTCGCTATGCCCCTTCGCATCACTGCCTAAAACGGAAACCCGACACATGACAAAAAAATTGACGCCGCGCCTCGGTTACCTCCTTTTGGTTTCGAGCAGCTGGTGCCTAACGGCATTACCTTCTGCTTCCTATGGGCAAGAAGAACAACCCACCTCCTTGCAGGAAACTTATGAGGATTGGATGGTGCAGTGCCAGACCGTTGTGGTGACAGATATAAAAACTAAAAATTGCGAATTGTCACAGGAGCTGCGCCAGAAGGATACAAACCAGCGGGTTCTTGCCATTGGCATTGTGCCAGCTTCTGGCGACAAAGAAACCAGCGCCACCATCATAGCGCCCTTTGGTTTAGCTTTGGCCAAAGGCCTGTCCGTTGAAGTGGCCGACAAGGAGCTGGTGAGCGGAACCTACAAGACTTGTCTGCCTGCTGGCTGTATTGTTGAGCTCAAACTCCCAACCGAAATGATCAAGACGCTAGCGCTCAACGAAAAAGCCACGATCGTAATGACGGCCAGCGGCACAGACCAACCGATGCGCACCAATATCTCGCTCAAGGGTTTTCTCAAGGCATGGAACCGTTTGGTCGCACTATCCAAGCAATAAGCTTATCAGGTGAGAGCAGCAACGGCCAAAAGCCGCAACCCGTATGGTGGTGCATATATGCAAGGTCCAGCATGCGCCACCCACAGAGACCTCGCTTCGGCAATCAACGTTCAAACCCTGACCTAAACCCAAGCCAAACCGGGCGGGGTTTTCCCCGCCCGGTTCTGGCTGCGCCCCGAGTTCATTTACCAAGCGATATTAATCCCGATAGTGCCATTGAGGCTGGTGCTGTCTGCGAAGTTGGCCAGTGAAGTGTTGACCGAGGCCTCGCCATGCAGGGTGTAGGTGTCATTGTCCCAGGCATAGCTGCCACCCAGACCAAGACCACCCCAGAGCCTGTCCTGGGCCTGGCTGAGGTTCGTGCCAGAGACGTTGACAGTCGAG
>JANYGE010000258.1 GCA_025362535.1 Hyphomicrobiales bacterium | reverse complement strand
CTAGTTCTGCCCAACTGGTGTTACACAAGGGCCGCGTTGCGGATAATGTGTCTGCACAATGAGTCGGAGATTTGAGATGAAATTATTGGCGGGCGCGGCGAGTCTATTGGCATTAACCCTTTTTCTGTCTCCTGTTATGGCACAGGACAGTGCAGTTGTTGATCAACCTGCGACAGAACAACAAGCAGCAGAGCAACCAGCTCCTGCTGCAGAAACAACGACACCAGAAGTTCCGGCGGAAATCCTTGCTCTGCTCAGTGACAGCCGTCCGGCCAGCGAGCTTTCCGACGAAGAGTTGCGTGACCGGGCTAAAACCGCGCGTCGCTTTGCCAAGGAAGCAAGCCTCACCGAAGAAGTGCGCGGGCAACTGACAGCTATTTTCGAAGCCAGCCGGGCTGAAATCGAAAGCCGCAAGCAAGCGCAGAAAAAGCCGGCAAAGCAAGAACCGCAAGTCCAGCCCGAACAGCAGGCGGCTCCAGTGGAAGCAGCGCCAGCCCAAGTTGCACCAGTGGAGGCGGCTCCAGTTGAAGCAGCAGCTCCTCCGCCAGCCGAGCAGGCGGTTCCTGAAGAGATCGCCAATTTCTTGAATGATGGTCGTGCTCTTGCTGACATTGATTCTGAAGAATTAAAATCCCGTGCCAAAGCGGCCCGTCGCTTTGGCAAGGATGAGAAGCTGCCACAAGACATACGCGATAAGTTGAATGTGATTGCTCAAGATGCGCGCATTGAATTGACCAAGCGCGAACAACCACAAGAGCAACAACAGGCTGCACCTGCTCCAGCACCTGAAGCGCCAAAGGATCAACCCGTTAAGGACCAGCCTGTTATTGTGCAGGAAGCTCCGCCTGTGGTTGATGCATCACAAGCGGTTGCCGTTGAACCGCCACCAGCACCGCCAGCACCTGCCAAAGCAGATGTGCAAGCCTTGGATAGCAATGCAGGCGACCCCGCTTCTGAAAAGCAGGCGCGCGCCTATCTTGACGATACAACACCACTCGAAAAACTCTCGGATGATGAGTTGCGCACACGGCTTGATAATATCCGTGACGTGATGGCCAGCAATGAATTGTCACGCGAAACGGAACGCGCCGTGCGCAAGCGTTTGAAAGCCGAACGCGACGTTCTGCGCCAGCGTCTGGCGGTTCAAGAAGCAGCAGTAGTGCAAAAGCAAGAACAGGTAACTCCGCCGCCACCCCCACCGCCATTGGAAGTGATCGCGGCGGCTCCGTTGCCGCCAGCTCCGCCGCCTCCGCCGCCCTTGCCACCCGTTGTTGTGAACAACACAACGGTGAATAATACGACGGTGAACAACACAGTTGTGATTACCAATGCCACGCCTGTGCAGGTGGTTCTGCGTGATCAGCGTCCGCCTGAGGAATTGCAAATTTCTGAATTGCAGCGCCGCCTGTCGGTTTACAATGATGCCCAATTTGACGAAGACTATGATCAAGCCAACCGCGACTATTGGCGCGAATCCATGCTGCGTGACCGCGAAATTCTGCGCCGCCGCATGATTGCTGAACGTCATCGCCGTGAAGAACAATTGGCGATGGATGCCAGCGACAATGATATTAATATCAACATTGATATTAATCTCCAATCTGACCGTCCACGGCCACCACGCTATGTTTTTGCAGCGGAAGTGGATGATCAGGAGATGGAAGATGTTCTCGTGGCGCCGCCGCGCAAGACTATCAAAAAGCGTTACAGCGTAGAAGAAATTGCGGTGGAACCACAATTGCGTGAAACAGTTTCACGCATTGAGATCGATACAATTCACTTTGGCAGCAATGAAGCTTTTGTGCGTGAAGAACAAATGCAAAGCCTGGATGGGATTGCCGCGATCATCGAACGCATTGTGAAGAAATATCCCAATGAAGTGTTCATGATTGAAGGCCACACTGATGCACCGGGCAGCGATGCCTATAATAATCGCTTATCGAAGCTACGTGCCGAAGCAATCAAGAAAGCGCTGGTATCCTATTATGTTATTCCAGCGCGCAATTTGAGAACAGTTGGTCTCGGCGAACGCTTCCTCAAAATTCCAACGGCGGAAGCTGAGGGCGAAAACCGCCGTGTTTCGATCAGCCGTATCACCGATCTTTTGACAGACCAAGAATAAGCCACCTCTTGCCGAAAGGATGGACCGCCGCTATAGGGCGGTCCATTCACTTTCAAAGAGGACCACCATGGCTATCGAACGTACATTTTCTATCATCAAGCCCGATGCAACAAAGGGCAATCACACTGGCGGCATTAACGCCATGATCGAGGCCGCGGGCCTTCGGATCGTTGCGCAAAAGCGCGTGAAGTGGAAGCTTGCTGATGCCAAGAAATTCTATGCCGTGCATGCCAAGCGCCCGTTCTTTAAGGATCTGGTAAAGTTCATGGTTTCAGGACCAGTCGTTGTGCAAGTGCTTGAAGGCAATGATGCTGTGAAGAAATACCGCGATATTATGGGTGCCACAAATCCGAAGGAAGCTGCAGCAGGCACCATCCGTGCTACTTTTGCAAAATCCATCGACGAAAACTCAGTGCATGGTTCCGACAGCATCGAAAATGCGAAGAAGGAAATCAAGCAGAACTTTAAAGCCAAAGAAATTGTAGGATAATCAAAATGTGGGTCGCCCTTTATGTTGTTGCTATCGTTCTGGTGAACTGGACATTCATTGTTCTTGCACCATGGTCAACGCCATTGGGCGACCTTTATATCGCCAATTTAATTGTGGGTGCCGTTTTCGTTCTGCGTGATTATGCTCAGCGCGAAATTGGCCACAAGGTTTTGATCGCAACAGCGGTGGCTGGTGTGATCACCTATTTCATGGTCGATAAATCACTGGCCATCGCCAGCCTGATTGCCTTCTTC
>JANYGE010000233.1 GCA_025362535.1 Hyphomicrobiales bacterium | reverse complement strand
GAACTGGGCATTGCCGAGCTTTTATCGACCCATGTTGTATTAGTGGAGTGGCCAGACTTGCTTCCAAGTTTGGATGCAACACGCCTGAGTTTGCATTTCTCTGGAATCGGGAATAGGCGTCACGTCAAATTAGTGGCTGATGGTAGGTGGGCAGAAGCCTTGTTGCGCAATGAGGCAATCGAAAATTTTCTGGCCACAACGAATTGGAAAGATCGGCCCCGAAAATTCTTGGAGGGGGATGCATCATCACGCCGCTACGAGATATTAGCTGAGAATGGAAAATCCACTATTTTGATGGACATGCCGCAAAAGCCTGATGGTCCGCCCGTCAAGAACAATCGACCCTATAGTGCAATTGCACATTTGGCCGAAGGCATTGGTTCCGTGGTTATGGTCAATCAACAGCTCTTGGGCCAAGGTTATAGCGCGCCCGTCATCGAATCATGTGATGTGGGCAAGGGCCTCGCACTTATTGAAAATCTTGGAAACGCAGTTTTTGGTGTCATGATGCGCAGTGGCTCCGACATGCATGAACCCATGCGAACCGCTGTCGCAGTTCTGGCTGATTTGGCACTTAAAGACTGGCCTGCCACCATTCCATCCTATGACATTGACGCCCAACTCATCGAAGTCGACCTTCTCCCGTCTTGGTTCTGGCCCTTCCTGCATGGCACTAAAACCCCACAGCAGCTTCACGATTCATTTGAAGCCATCTGGCGCGATGTTCTTCCAATGACCAAGCCTGAGCGACCACATTGGACTTTGCGTGATTTCCATTCACCAAATCTTATTTGGATGCCACACCGTGCGGGTTTGCAACGGGTCGGACTCATTGACACCCAAGATGCCGTGCTCGGTCACCCCGCCTATGATTTGGCGTCATTGCTGCAAGATGCGCGTGTTGATATTGATTTTGCTTGGGCCGATCAGCTCTATAGCCATTATGAAAATTTGCGAATGCGTCAGGGCTCCTTTGATAAGGCAAAATTCTCTGCAGCCTATGCGGTTTTGGGCGCGCAACGGGCCACAAAAATTTTGGGAATTTTCGCAAGACTTGCCAAGCGAGATGGAAAACCCGCCTATCTCAGACACATGCCGCGCGTATCGCGCTATCTTAAGCGCAATCTCGAACACCCTGAACTTGAACCCTTAAAGTCATGGTATATTGAAAATATGCCCGAAGCCTTGGACGTAAAATAATCATGACAATCGGCCACACAGCCATGGTTCTGGCCGCGGGGTTTGGCACGCGCATGCGGCCTCTCACGGACACCACCCCAAAACCTTTGATTGAGGTCGCTGGCCAACCGCTCATTGCCTATGGCTTTGACCGGCTGCGCGAAGCTGGGGTTTCGACAGCTGTGGTCAACGCACATTATCTGCCGGACCAGATTATAAAATGGTGTGCGCTTCAATCTTCTCCAAAAACGCTCATTTCAGATGAGACGGATGCCATTCTCGACACAGGCGGAGGCATTGCGCGCGCCTTGCCCTTATTAGGAAGTGATCCGTTCTTTGTTTTGAACAGTGATAGTTTTTGGATTGATAAGGCCGAGCCAGCTCTGCGCCGTTTGCGCGAGGCTTGGACTGATGAGATGGACTGTCTTCTATTATTGTGTGATCCATTGAATACCGTGGGCTACGATGGCAATGGCGATTTTATGCGCAGCTCAGATGGACGCTTGACGCGAAGGCTAAAGAACCCAAATCTTGGTTTGACTTATATTGGAGGTTACCTGGTTCACCCGCGCCTCTTTGCAGAGGCCCCACACGGAAAGTTTTCGATGAATCTATTATGGGATAAGGCAATTGCAACAGGCCGCTTGTTTGGTCTCATCCACCAAGGCCATTGGCTTCATGTCGGCACACCAGAATCGATCATGGAAGCCGAACAGTTTCTTAAATTGGGATAAGCAATGAACGCACCCGAATGCCGCGTTTATAACATAGCACCGGGTGGAGATTTTTTGCATGTGCTGGCGCGGGAAATCCTTCTGGGTTTTCCCTTTGCTCAAGCCAAACGAGAAATTCCTCCACTGCCAAACTGGACCATTCTGCTGCCAACCAGAAGAGCAGCCCGTATTTTAGGTTCAATTCTCGCGCAACATTCTGGTCAACGCACATTATTGCTTCCAACCATTAAACCCATCGGCGACATTGATGATGGCAGGTTGCAGGATGATGGCAGTGCCGCGGATATCCCCGCCGCCATTTCGCGCACTGGCCAAGTTTTGCTTATGCTCGATATTCTCAAAAACTGGGCAGCGAACAATCCTCAGGCAAAAATTGCCGCAGAAATTCAAGCCTCACAAATTCAAAGCCTTGGTCTGGCCAACAGCCTGTTGCAGCTGGTCGATCAAATGGAAACTGGCGAGACAAACTTCAATCAGCTTTCTGAGGCTTATAATGTTGAGCTTTCCGATCATCGCACAGCCTTGCTTGATCTCCTTGGCCTGTTGAAAATTGAGCTTCCACAAAGGCTGATGCAAGAAAATCTGATGGGTCCGTCGGCACGGCGCAGCTTGCTCATCAGGTTAGAAGCGACCCGAATTTCAAACTCAAAACTACGTGGTCCTATTATTGCGGCAGGATCAACCGGAACAATTCCGGCGACGCGTGCCCTATTGAAGGCCATTGCTCACCATGAGCAGGGGGCGGTTGTTTTACCCGGTCTCGATCTTGAAATGACCGAAGAAGATTGGAGCTCAATTGGCTCCGACCATCCACAATTTTCTCTTCAAAATTTAATTGCCGATATAAAAGTCGAACGCCAAAATGTCGTGGCTCTAAGCAAGGGCAATCCGCAGCGCAATTTTATGAGTGCTGAACTCATGCGCCCATCAACCACCGCAGAACAATGGCATGTTGTGTTGAAGGGGCGCTCAGAAGAAATGAGCAAAGCCATTGCGCAGCTTCATGTTATCAAGGCCCCTGATCGGCATATTGAAGCAAGGTCCATAGCCCTCATTCTGCGTCATGCTCTGGAAACCCCACACCAAACCGCAGCCCTTGTTACTCCGGATCGTGATCTTGCCCAACGGGTCAAAACTGAGCTCCTGCGTTGGGATATTGTGATCGATGATTCAGCTGGCGAGCCCCTGCATCACTATGGAATTGCCGCTCTTGCAACCCAGCTCTTGCAATCATTAGCCAATGGACTGTCATTCGCTGATTTACTGGCCCTGCTCTCACATCCAGATGCAACACTCGGTTTGAACCGCGATGACTATCTCAAAAATTTACGCCATTTAGAAATTGCAGTTTTGCGTGATTATAGCACTGAAAGTGGTCTGGTCGGTCTTCAACAATCTTTGGCGCGCGCTATTGATGCCAAACGCAGGAACCTGCGTGCGCATTCCTTGGTCGCCAGCATGACGGAGGATGACTGGCTCTCATTACAGAGATTTGTGAAGAGCCTCTTGGATATTCTCATACCTTTGCAGCGAGAGAATATTCAATCCGGCGAAGATCATATTGCGGTATTTGAAGACACTCTAAACAAGCTGGCTCCAGAAGCTGATTGGACAAAACCAGCAAACCAGATATTTGCCAGCGTGCTCGAAGAGCTGCATGCTGAGGCCAAGAGGTTGCCCAGAAGTCATTTTTCTTCGGTGGCCCCGATCTTGGCGCATGTGCTGCGCGAAAAAACTTTTCAGTTTGTAAGGTCCACCCACCCTCGCCTTGCAATATATGGCGTGTTGGAAGCACGCCTTGTTCCAAGCGATATTATTATATTGGGTGGGCTCAATGAGGGACGCTGGCCTGCACAGCCTGATCCCGGACCGTGGCTCAATCGCCCCATGCGAACGCTCTTTGGTATGCAAATGCCGGAACGCGACATTGGGGTTTCTGCCCATGATTTCACGCAAGCCTTGGGCTATGCCAAGGTCTATCTCACGTGCTCGAAGCGCTTGGATGGTGCACCACAAATTCCCTCACGTTGGCTTTTGCGGCTTCAGACAATTATCGAAGCTGCAGGCCTGCTAGCAGATTCAGCCAATGACCGGTCATGGGTGGAGTTGGCCCAGTCATTGGATGTAAGTCCGGTCCAAGCGCCACATGATAAGCCAAAGCCAAAGCCTCCGCTCGCCGCCCGCCCCATCCAGTTTAGCGTGACTGAAGTTGAGAGGCTGATCCGCGATCCCTATGCGATCTACGCCAAAAGGATATTAAGGTTAGAGCCACTACAAGCTCTGGCTCGCCCGCCCGATGCGGCACTGCGCGGCACACTCTATCATGAAGCGCTTAAGATTTGGAATCAGCAGCAGGCAAGCTCGCTTGCGGAGGATAGTTATACTTTGCTGGTGCAGGCTGGTGAACAGGTCTTCAAGCCATTGCGCAAAAATCCAGAAATATCCGCCTTCTGGTGGTCGAGGTTTAAGCGCATTGCCGCATGGATTGCCGAAGAGGAGCCAAAATTTCGCGAAGCACTTACAAGCTTGCATGCCGAAATAAGTGGACGGATTGAATTTGATATTGCGTCAACCAGTCACAGGCTGACAGCAAAGGCCGACCGCATCGACATTCTCACAGATGGCACGGCGCGCACTATCGATTATAAGTCGGGAACCCCACCAAGTGCCAAAACTGTGCGCAGTGGCATCAGCCCGCAATTGCCGCTGGAAGCTGCAATCTTGCTCGCGAATGGCTTTCCGAACTTAAACTGTAAATCAGTGGCAGAAATGATGTATCTGCATATCACGGGTTCTCGTCCGGCGGGCGAAGTGAAAGACATCGCCTCTATTGAAAACCAATCGCTGGATGACTTGGCCAAAGCCCAGTTGGAAGGTTTCAAGGCACTTTTGGGTAAATACCAAAACCTAGTCCAAGCCTATTATCCGCGTGCTGCAATTCAAATGGAAGATGCCCCAACCGATTATGATCATCTGTCGCGTTACCGCGAATGGATGTTGGCAGGCGAGGCATGAGCAAAAGCAAACTCAAGGCCACGCCAGAACAACGCCTCGCGGCTGATCCACGCCACACCGTATGGGTCACAGCCAATGCGGGATCTGGCAAAACTCATGTGCTGGTCGAGCGCGTGGCAAGGCTTTTGTTGTCGGGCGCAGAGCCGTCAGCGATTTTGTGCATCACCTACACCAAAGCCGCTGCTGCGGAAATGTCGGCCCGACTTTTTGCCCGTCTCAGCAAATGGACCGTTATGGGCGATGCTGAGCTCACAGCCGAATTAGCCGAACTTTGCGAAGAAGCACCTGAGATTGAAATCTGTCGCAATGCCCGCAGACTTTTTGCCAGAGCTCTCGAGACCCCAGGTGGATTAAAAATTCAGACCATTCACGCCTTTTGCGAAAAACTTCTGCAGCAATTCTCGGTTGAAGCGGGCATGGCACCTGGGTTTCGCGTGATGAATGACCGTGACACGGAAGCTCAAGTCTCAGCAGCCATTTCAGAAATACTCTCTACGGCAGAATCTGCCAAAGACACTGGTTTGGCCGAAGCTCTTTCCAGTGTGATCTCTTATATTTCCAGCAACAGTTTTGAGAGTCTACTCCGGCAGTTTTTGAGCAATGCCAAAGGCTTGCGAAATGTCTTAAACAGCGAGTTGGATGAGGCTGGATTTTCTCTCATCCTTAAGAGCAGCTTGGCGCTTCCACTTGAAAACACCATTGACTCAATGGCTGCTGAAATCTGCGCTATCGATCAAGCTGCATATTTGCATCACGCCACTCTACTATCAGACATCAAGATTCACCGCTCGCATGATACCGCTGGCTTGTTAAAATCTATTGCCACATCACCATCAAGTATCGACAAACTTAAAGCTCTTTTCCTCACTGCTGAATTAACGCCACGCGCCAGTTTGATCGCAGTTGGAACAGCCAAGAGTCATCCGGCGACAGCAGAGTTTTTGGAAGCAGAAAAGCAGCGCTTTGTAGAGTTGCTGTATCGCCATGATCTGTTGGTGCGCATTGACGCAACCAGCAATCTCTTCATCCTAGCACAGGCCGTTCACCAGCGCATTGAGCAGCGCAAAAGAGTTCTGGGCCAATATGATTTTGACGATTTGATCAATCGAACAACGACGCTTCTCACATCTTCCCGCGCCGCACAGTGGGTGCTTTATAAATTAGATGCCGGGCTAAAACATATATTGGTTGATGAGGCACAAGACACCAGCCCGGCACAGTGGAGAATTATTTCCGCTTTGGTTGAAGAATTTTTCGCCGGACAAGGCGGGTTACAAAAAAATGATCGAACCCTTTTTGTGGTGGGGGATCGCAAGCAGTCAATCTATAGTTTCCAAGGTGCAGATATTCACGCGTTGGCCAAAGCAAGAGCGGCACTTTCTACGCGCATATCGGGCGCAGGAAAAGCTTTATCGAAAGTTGATTTAGCGATTTCATATCGCACAACGCCTGAGGTTCTCGCTGTCGTTGACACAGTTTTTCCGCCCAATCAACCAGGGCGCTTTGGTTTTGAATTGACCGACACGACCGAAAACCCGCACCAGTCAAATCGTTTGAAGGAGCAAGGGCATTTTGAGCTCTGGCCATTGTTCGAGCCAGTGGAAGAGGATGCTGAAGAAAGGCCGTGGGATGCCCCAGTTGATGAAGAACCGAGCCGTTCACCTCGGCGATTGCTGGCACGCAAAATTGCTGAAACAATAAAATCTTGGGTTGGTACGCGCGAGCTGAAGCCCCGTGGTCGCTTGGTTGAGGCTGGTGATATTTTAATTCTTCTGCAATCCCGAAGCCCGCTCTTCTCGATGTTGATTTCTGAATTGCGTAAATTGGGAGTTCCCGTTGCTGGCGCTGATCGCTTGAAACTGCGTGAAAGCCTTATTGTGCAAGATCTCCTCATTCTTCTGCAATGGTTGCTTATTCCGCAAGATGATTATGCCTTAGCTTGTGTTCTAAAGAGTCCGTTGCTTGCTCATCCGATCAGTGAAGACGATCTGATGCAACTGGCTATTGGGCGTGGAACATCCTCCCTCTGGAGCAGACTGCAGCAAAATCCAGATAACAATCTCAGCAGATTGTTGGAATTGCAGAAGCAAATGCTAACCATGGGTCCATTTGAGTTCTTTGCTAGCATTTTGAGCAAAGCCAGATTCAATATCGTAAAGCGATTGGGCACGGAAGCCATCGACGCCAGCAATGCCTTTCTCGATCAAGCAATGGCCTATCAACTTGACAATGGCTATTCATTGGCGGGTTTTTTGCACTGGTTTCAATCTACCGACACTGACATCAAACGTGAAATGGAACAGGCAGCGGGAGAGGTGCGCTTGATGACAGTGCATGGCGCCAAAGGCCTAGAAGCCAATATTGTATTTTTGGCCGATGCAGCCTCTGTGCCAACGGGCGGGCGCAGTGACCCGATGCTTTTGACCGGACCTGACAGTGCTAACGGAGCCGGTCTTCCGCTCTGGGTGCTCGGCAATCTAACTGAAGCAGCCGTGCTTCAAAACTGGAAAGACCAAGCAAAGCTAAAGGCACAGGCTGAACGAAACCGATTGCTCTATGTCGCCATGACCAGAGCCTGCGATGAGCTTTACGTGTGTGGGGTTAAGAGCTCAAAAAATATTCCGGCAGATAGTTGGTATGCAACAATTGAAGCAGCGATTGGGAAAACTCTAACAGACGGAGCAAATGCTGAACCGTCGTCCACCATCTCGCAACTCTCAAAAAGAGCTGGAGTGGCAGAAAAGAAATTACCTGATTGGGCTGTAGCGCCAGCAGCAAAGGAAAATGGCAAATCCATCTACAGCCTCTCCAGCTTAATTGAAAAACACAACATAATTGCCCATGCCAAAAATCCAAAAGCCCAAAGGCGAGGCACGGCAATTCATGCGCTTCTTCATGAGCTCTCCACAATGGAGATGGCTCGTCAGAGTGCCTATGCCAAAAATTGGGCCAAACGCCTTGGTTTTCCGGTGGATGAAGCCTTAAACTTGCTTGCAATCATTAGGTCACCCGAACTTGCACCGTTTTTTGGCTCCGAAAGTCACGGGGAAGCAGAATTGCGTGGCACACTTGCCGACGGCCGGGAAGTGAGCGGACGGGTTGATCGACTTTCTATCGAAAACGATGAAATTTATGTTTTGGACTATAAATCGGATCGTTCTGTTCCCGAATCGATCAATAAATCGCATCCTTATGTCCACCAAATGGCGCTCTATTCCGCCTTGTTGGAGCAAGCCTTTCCCACCCGAAAAATCAATGCAGCTTTGCTCTGGACGCAAAGCGCCAAACTCATGTGGATAGAGCCGGACTTTCTCAAGCTGCCGCGCGCTGAAGCTTTCGCTGAACTGGAGCTTGAAGCACCTTGACCAAACGCCTTGGCACTCCTACCTCTAGGGTTCAAGAACCGAATTGGAGAATACCATAATGTCCACCCATAAAGTCACGGATGCTAGTTTTGAAGCTGATGTTATCAATTCAAAAACCCCGGTGGTTGTCGATTTTTGGGCCGAATGGTGTGGCCCCTGCAAAATGATTGGCCCAGCTTTGGAAGAAATTGCGGCCAGTCTTGGTCCAAAAGCCAAAATTGTAAAAATCAACATCGACGAAAATCCTGGCGCACCTTCCAAATATGGTGTGCGTGGCATTCCCACATTGATGGTGTTCAAGGATGGCAAATTGGCTGCAACCAAGGTTGGTGCAGCACCAAAGAACCAACTGCAAAGCTGGATCGAGAGCTCGATCTAACGCCGGGCAGCGCCGCTGACGGCGGATGGTGTTTCACCGCTGTGCAGCGCCAAAACATGGCCAGCCAGATAGAGCGAACCACAAATGATTATTCTTGGAGCAGGTTTCAGCAGTGAGGCCTGCTCCAAAGCATTTTCAAGGCTGACAGCAGGCGAGGCACTAAGGCCATTCTCAGCAGAAATCTGTGCTAAATCTTCAGCGCTAATGGCATTGGCCTCATCGGGGATGGTGAGCGTGTAGATATGGCTCACCACATCTTTGAAATTTGCAATAAAGTCGCCAGGGTGTTTGGTGTTGAGCATACCCCAAATCATAATCGTCTCGCGCTTTGGCATTTCACGCAAAGCTTGGGAGAGAACGACACCCGCCGGACCATTATGGCCGCCATCGAGCCAGATATCAGTTTCTGGCGAGATAAATTTTCTTAGATGACCTTGACCTAAATTCTGCAAGCGTGCGGGCCAGGTTACGTTTTTTAAGCCCTGCGCAATAGCATCGTCACTGATGCGGCCATCTTTCAGTG
>JANYGE010000212.1 GCA_025362535.1 Hyphomicrobiales bacterium | reverse complement strand
CCGCCTGACGCGGCGTTATGAGAATGTGCATAATTATCTGGACCTGCCGGATATCACCATCCAGCAGATCGAACATTTTTTCCAACACTACAAAGATCTGGAGACCGGCAAATGGGTGAAAGTGCTAGGCTGGGGCAATGCCATTGAAGCCGAACAGATGATCGTGGAAGGCATTGAGCGGGCGAAGAAGGGGAAGTGAGTGAGCTTTAACAGATGCTTCGAGGCTCTCCGCTGCGCTGCGAGCGCCTCAGCATGAGGTGCCACACCTTGGGCCTCGAAGAGCTGGTGGCGATGTCACCGCGTTTCCAACTCTTCTCTCAGCATTTCCAGTTCCAGCCATTGTTCTTCTGCGCTTGAAAGTTCGTTGGCGGCCACCGCGTGGCGGGTGCTGGTTTTTTCGAATTGTTTGGGGTCGCGGGTGAAGAGGGTTGAATCGGCCAAGATCACTTCGAGTTTTGCCAATTCGGTTTTCAAGGCTTCAATTTTTACGGGCAAATTATCCAACGCGTATTTTTCTTTGAAACTGAACTTTCGTTTGGCTTGCAGCACGATTGGCGTAGCAATGCTCTCGCTGCGTTCGCGCAGCTCTTCTTTAATTTTTCTGGCATCCACCCCTGCCCCGCGCTGGGCCAGCATATCGGTGTAGCCGCCAGCATACTCCTGCCATTTGCCATCGCCTTCATACATCAGAACTGAAGTCGCAACACGGTCTAGGAAATCACGGTCGTGGCTGACCAACAGAATGGTGCCTTTGTAATCGGCCAACATTTCCTGCAGCAGGTCTAGCGTTTCCAAATCGAGATCATTGGTGGGTTCATCGAGGATGAGGAAATTAGAGGGCTTGGCTAACTCGCGCGCTAATATGAGCCTTGCGCGTTCACCGCCGGATAAAACTGAAACAGGTGTTCTGGCCTGCTCGGGTTTAAACAGGAAGTCGCGCATATAGCCCACCACATGTTTGGTTTCGCCATTGATGGTGACGGATTGACCGCGCCCTCCCGTGATCACATCGGCGAGCAACATTTTGGGATCAAGGCTGGCGCGGCTTTGATCCAAGGCTACGATTTGCAGATTGGTGCCAAGCTTGATGGTTCCGGAATCAGGTGCGAGAAGTCCGGTGATCAATTTAATCAATGTGGTTTTGCCTGCACCATTGGGGCCGACAATGCCGAGGCGATCACCGCGCAGGAGCAAAAGATCAAGATCTTTGACAATTTCACGCTCGCCGAAAGACTTCGACATTTTTTTGGCTTCAGCCACGAGCTTGCCAGAGAGATCGCCAGTTGATGCACTGAGTTTCACATTGCCCTGACTGCCCACATATTCGCGGCGCTCACCACGCAAGGTGGAGAGCAGGCCCACGCGCCGCACATTGCGTTTGCGCCGTGCGGTGACGCCATAACGCATCCAATGTTCTTCAGTGGCTATGCGTGCGGCTAATTTATGCTGTTCGATTTCCTCTTCTTCTAAAACCTGATCACGCCATTCTTCAAAATGGGCAAAGCCACGGTTCATGCGTTTGGCAGAGCCACGATCCAACCAAATGGTGCGGTTCGACAGCGCTTCGAGAAAACGCCGATCATGGCTGATCAAGATGAAAGCCGAGCGCAAAGATTTAAGCTCAGCTTCGAGCCATTCAATCGCTGGAAGATCAAGATGGTTGGTGGGTTCATCCAAAAGAAGAATATCAGGCTCTGGTGCAAGGGTTCGGGCAATGGCCGCACGGCGCGATTCACCACCTGAAAGATTTGCCGGATTTTCATCACCAGTGAGGCCGAGCTCATTCAAATAATGGCGGCAGCGATAGGGATTATCCGTCGGGCCAAGGCCAGCTTCAACATAATCAAGCACAGTTGAATAGCCGGTGAAATCTGGCTCTTGCGGCAAATAGCGGATGGTGGTGCTGGGCTGCATCCAGCGTGTGCCATTATCCATTTCAACAAGGCCTGCCGCGATCTTTAACAGCGTGGATTTGCCCGAACCGTTGCGGCCCACCAGACACATGCGATCATCATTGTGCAGCATCAGTTCAGCCCCTTCGAGCACGGGCTTGCCGCCGTAGGTGAGGTGGATGTTTTGGAGATTTAAAAGGAGATTTGCCATGTTGTCGCGGTGGATAGCCTAGTTGCGAGGGCTTCTCTAGTTGTTTGTTTGTGTTATGTTTTAGAAAATGGGAGACTAAAAATGCAACGCATGTGCCATGTTGTCAAAGTGAAGCCTGAAATCATTCCGGAATATAACCGCATTCATGCAGCGGTGTGGCCGGAAATTCTCAAAGCTATTCACGACAGCAATATTCGCAATTACACAATTTTTCTCAAAGAGCCTGAGAATTTTCTGGTGGCCTATTGGGAATATGTGGGCACAGATTATGCGGCCGACATGGAAAAAATAAAGCACGCGCCGCGCATGAAGGAATGGTGGGCCATTACCGACCCGATGCAGGAAGTCTTTGCCAGCAACAAGCCCGGTGTGTGGTGGGCACCGTTAGAGAATGTGTTTCACACCGATTAAAAAACCACAACGCTGCGGATTGATTTGCCTTCATGCATCAGATCAAACGCGTCATTGATTTTTTCGAGTGGCAGGATGTGGGTGATCATGGGATCTATTTCGATTTTGCCATCCATATACCAATCGACAATCTTCGGTACATCAGTGCGACCACGCGCCCCACCAAAGGCCGTGCCACGCCATGAGCGACCCGTGACCAATTGGAACGGCCTGGTTGAAATTTCTTGACCCGCGCCGGCCACACCGATGATGATCGATTGGCCCCAGCCCTTATGCGCTGCTTCCAATGCAATGCGCATCACTTTGACATTGCCGATACATTCGAATGTGTAATCCGCACCACCACCCGTCAGCTCGACCAGATGAGCCACCATATCGCCAGAGACTTTTGCGGGGTTCACGAAATGCGTCATGCCAAATTTGCGGCCCCAGCTTTCCTTATCGTCATTCATATCAACGCCCACGATCTGGCGAGCTCCGGCTAAACGCAAACCCTGAATCACATTGAGGCCAATGCCACCAAGACCGAAGACTATTGCGGTGGAGCCCACTTCAACTTTCGCGGTGTTGATCACCGCGCCCACACCCGTGGTGACGCCACAGCCGATATAGCAAATCTTATCGAAGGGTGCATCTTGGCGCACTTTGGCCAGGGCGATTTCCGGCAGCACCGTATAATTCGAGAATGTGGAGCAACCCATATAATGATGGATGGCTTTGCCCTTATAGGAAAAGCGCGAAGTGCCATCAGGCATCAGGCCCTTGCCTTGCGTGGTTCTTATTTTTTGACAGAGATTGGTTTTGGGGTTCAAGCAATATTCGCATTCGCGGCATTCTGGTGTGTAAAGCGGGATCACATGATCGCCGGATTTCAGGGATGTAACACCGGGGCCGACTTCAAGCACAATGCCCGCCCCCTCATGGCCCATGATCGCAGGAAACAGGCCCTCAGGATCAGCGCCTGAAATGGTGAACTCATCGGTGTGGCACACGCCTGTGGCCTTGATTTCGACCAGCACTTCACCAAACTTTGGGCCTTCAAGATCGACTTCAACAATTTCGAGGGGTTTGCCAGATTCGAAAGCAACAGCAGCACGCGATTTCATGTGAAAGGTCTCCAGAATTTTTTGTTGTTGTAGCAATAAAAACATTGTCACTACAATCCCTCCTCGCGAAGTGGGGAGGGTGGGGAACACGGTGTTAGATTTGAAATCCATCGCCACCACCCCAATCAGCCCAAATGGGCCACCTTCCCCATTTCGTGGAGAAGGATGAAGATTAACTCTTCAAATAGGCTTCGACGGTGGCCTTGGTGCCCTTGGTCCAGAGTGACTTCAGCGCTGCTGAAAATTCGGTTTGCATCAGGAGCGATGTTCCAACATCACCATAAATATCACTCATGGCCAACCATGCAGCTGGATCTGCCTTGGCGGCGATGGCGGTTTTTTGCAAACGATCCCAGCTTGGATCATTGGCTTCTATAGTGGCACCACTATCTGTTGTGCCAAAACAATAACGGCACCACAGAGCCGATTCTAAAGCCAGGCCCTTAATAGTTTTGCCGGCCTTCAACAGATCTGCGATCACCGGCACGATGAATTTTGGCTGGCGGTTTGAACCATCCAGACACAGCCTGCGAATTGTATCGGCAATTTTTGGATTAGAAAAACGTCGATCAATCAACTTATAATAGTCTTGCAAATTTGTATCGGGCACTGGCGGAACTGTTGGAATGATTTCTTCATGTTCAACTTTTGCAAGATAAGCCCGCACCAATGGATGTTCCATTGCTTCATGCACAAAGTGAATATCAAGCAAGCCACTGATGTAAGCAATAACTGCATGACCACCATTCAAGATGCGGATTTTCATATGCTCATAGGGCGTTACATCTTTGACAAAAGTGGCCCCCACTTTTTCCCAAGCGGGCCTGCCGGATGGGAAGTTATCTTCCACCACCCATTGCTTGAATTCTTCACAGAAGATCGGCCATGAATCGATAACGCCAAAGGTTTCAGCACAAATTTTACGTTCACGATCCCCTGTCGCAGGGGTGATGCGGTCCACCATGCCATTGGGAAAGGCGACATTGGCTTTGATCCAATCAGACAAGGCTGGGTTCGAGAGACGCGCAAGACCGATGACGGCATTTTTGGTGACAACACCATTATGCGGCACATTATCACAAGACATGACAGTGAAGGCGGAGATACCCGTTGCACGCCGCGCCGCAAGACCCGCGACAATAAAACCAAACACTGTTTTGGGTTCATGCGGGTGAGCGCCATCATGAGTAATAGCAGGGTGAGCCGGATTAAATTTTCCCGTTGCAGGATCAATAAAATAGCCGCCTTCGGTGATGGTGAGAGAGACAATGCGGATGGTTGGATCGCATAGTTTTGCCATCATGGCGGGCTTATCGTTCGGTGAAACGAAGCCAACCATCGGGCCAGTAATGTGGGCCGTGCTGAGATCATTGTCTTGCTCAACAACTGTGGTCAAATAATCCTGAACGGCCATGCGCTCACGCATAGCTTCATCAGATGGCATAACACCAGCACCCACCAAGGCCCAATCATGATCAAGCCCTTGGTTGAAAAGATCATCCAAATAAACCGCAAGATGGGCGCGGTGAAAATTGCCAACGCCAAAATGCATGATGCCTTGGCTTAAGGACGCTCGGGCATAGCTGGGTACTGGAATTTTTTTGGCAATTGCGGGTAAATTTGCCAATGACAATTTTAACTCATCCATTGACCGCCATCCACATTGTAAGTTTGTGAGACGATATAATCGCTTCCACTGCTGGCCAAGAAAATCGCCATGCCTTCTAAATCTTTGGGTGTGGCCATGCGCCCAATGGGAACGCCTGCTCCTACAATTTTCTTTTTCTCGCCGAGCGGCCGATTTTCATATTTTGCAAACATGGAATCAACGTGATCCCAGTGTTCGCCATCGACAACTCCAGGCGCCATGGCATTCACGTTAATGCCATGTTGAATGAGGTTGAGACCAGCGGATTGCGTGAGGCTGATGACGGTGGCTTTGGTGGCGCAATAAACCCCAACCAAGGCTTCACCGCGACGGCCTGCTTGGCTCGCCATATTGATAATCTTGCCGCCCTTGCCGCGTGCAATCATGTGTTTGGCCACGGCCTGCATGGTGAACAACACACCATAAACATTGATGGAGAACAGCTTGTTGTAACTGGCTTCGCTGATATCCACGATGGGGGCCATATCAAACAAGGCAGCATTGTTGACAAGAATATCAATATGGCCTGCCTTGGCCACAACCTCATCAACGGCTTTATTGATCGATTCTAATTTCGATACATCCATGTGAACAGCAAAGGCTTGTGGGCCGATGGCCTTGGCGCAGGCTTCCGCTGCGGCAAGATTAATATCGGCTATCGCCACAGTTGCACCTTCGCGCACATAGGCTTCAGCAAAGCCGCGCCCTATGCCGCGCGCGCTGCCCGTAATAATTGCGACTCTATCTTTCAATCTCATTTGCGAATGGCTTTTCCATCTTTATCAAAACGGTGAATGCGGGCTGGTTCTGGTGTCATCCAAACTTTGCTGCCGGGTTTCAGCGCATTCTCGCCAGATGCTCGAACTGTCAGGGTTCCGCGTGAACCAGCATCGACATGCAAGAAGGTGTCTGATCCCAGATGTTCGCTCAGTTTGATTGTGCCTTCCCAATCGCCTTTTTTATCCGAGAGGAGGATATGCTCCGGTCTTATGCCGATCGTATTGTTTTCCACAAAATTCATTTTTGGCGAACCAATGAAGCCTGCCACGAAAACCGAATTTGGATGATTATAAAGTTCAAGCGGCGAACCGACCTGCTCAATATTGCCGCGGTTCAAAACCACAATACGATCTGCCATGGTCATGGCTTCCACCTGATCATGGGTCACATAGATCATGGTGGTGCCCAGATCTTGGTGCAGCTGCATGATGAAGATGCGCATGTTCACGCGAAGTGCTGCATCGAGATTTGACAAGGGCTCATCAAATAGGAAGCCTTCAGGCTGACGCACAATGGCGCGTCCAATGGCAACGCGCTGGCGCTGGCCGCCTGAAAGCTGGCCTGGCTTACGATCAAGATAATCCGTGAGATTGAGGGTGGCCGCCGCTTTGGCCACTTTGCCGTCAATCATCTCTTTGCTTTCGCCCGCCATTTTGAGGCCAAAGCCAATATTGCTCCGCACACTCATATGCGGGTAAAGCGCATAGGATTGGAACACCATGGAAAGACCGCGCTTGGCCGGAGGTGTTTCCGAAACGTCTTTGCCATCAATAAAAATTTGACCAGATGTCAGGTCTTCCAACCCGGCGATCATACGCAATAGAGTAGATTTGCCGCAGCCCGATGGCCCAACGAAGACGACAAACTCGCCATTCTTTATATCAAGATCAGCACTTGGGATGATGACCGTTGCACCAAAGGCTTTATGGACTTTTTTGAGTGAGATCGTTCCCATTATTTTACAGCTCCGAATGTGAGGCCACGGACAAGTTGCTTTTGAGCAAACCAGCCGAGCACGAGAATTGGTGCAATCGCCATTGTCGAGGCCGCCGAGAGTTTGGCCCAGAACAGGCCTTCGGGTGCGGAATAGCTGGCGATAAATTGCGTGAGGGGGGCAGCGTCTTTTGTGGTCAAGGCCAGTGTCCAGAACGCTTCATTCCACGCCAAAATAATATTCAGCAATAATGTCGAAGCTATTCCTGGAAGGGCCATTGGCGTGAGTACATAAATCAGTTCTTTAGCCAGTGAAGCACCATCCATACGTGAGGCTTCCAGAATTTCGCCGGGAATTTCTTTGAAGTAAGTGTAGAGCATCCAAATGATGATGGGCAAATTGAGGAGCATCAGAACCGTGATTATGCCAAAGCGCGTATCAAGCAAATGAACGTCGCGGAAGATCAAATAGATTGGAATGAGGGCGCCTACAGGCGGCATCATCTTGGTGGAGAGCATCCACATCAACAGATCTTTGGTGCGCTTTCCAGGTGCAAAGGCCATGGCCCAGGCCGAGGGAATGGCGATGAGCAAGGCAAAGAACGTGGAACCTAATGCCAGTACAATTGAGTTGAATGCAAACAGGAGATAGTTGGAGCGTTCTTGAACAATGCCGTAATTTTCCATGGTCCAGTTAAAAAACAAAAACTGGGGTGGCTGGGCAATGGCATCGCCTTCGGTTTTGAAGCTGGTGAGAATGGTCCAGAGGATGGGGAAAAATATGAGAAGACCAATTCCCCAAGCCAGAACTGTGATCAATAATTTTCTGTTGGTTGAAACTTTGCGGGCCATGATTATGCGTCCAAGTTCTTGCCAATCATCCGCATCAGGAAGAAGGCAACGATGTTTGCAAGGATAACTGCGATGATGCCGCCAGCGGATGCGCCACCAATATCATTGGCAATCAAACCATATTGATAAACCAGGAAAGGCAAATTGCCTGCGGTTCCAGCCGTGCCCGTCACATAGATTTCCGCAAACACGTTGAGCAGGAAAATGGTTTCAATGAGAATGACTACTGTCATTGGGCGAATAAGATGCGGCAACACAATATACCAGAAATAAGATAATGGCGGCGTGCCATCCATTTCCGCAGCTTCCTTTTGTTCGCCATCAAGAGATTGAAGTGACGTGAGCAAGATCAAGGTTGCAAATGGCACCCATTGCCACGAAACCATGATGACCACTGCGGTAAGTGGCGCGTGAGCGAACCAATCAATCGGTTGCAAGCCCACAGATTTGAAGAGATAGGCGATCATCCCTGAGACAGGATTGAGCATCATGTTCTTCCACACCAAGGCTGAAACGGTGGGCATAACCAGGAAGGGTGCGATCATCATAAGACGAACAATGCCTTGGCCAAAGAAGGGTTGATCAAGCAGCAATGCCAAAAGGGTTCCGAAGACGACACTGATGCCCAGCACCCAGCCTACAAGTTTAAGAGAATTGCCCATGGCGCGGAAAAACGCGGGATCAGTTAAAAAATAGGAGTAATTGCTAAAACCTGCGAGGCAGCGGTTGGCACCATCAAGCAATTGGTCGGGATGCATCAACGAACAGGCATAATTGGGATCGAGCAAATTATAGCGTAGGAATGAAAAATAGATGGTCATGGCAAGAGGCACGATCATCCACAGAAAGAGTGATAGAACGGAGGGTGCAACGGCGAAGCGGCCGAGCGTGCGCGTTTGCTGCGTCGCCATCTTGATATCTCTCTAAAATGAAGCCTGTAATAACCTAGAAATGACTGCCCGGTTTTCACACCGGACAGCCACTTTCTATGGGAGTTTCTTACTTAATGTAACCCGCTTTAGTCATAACGCGTGTTGCAGCGTCTTGTGATTCTGCAAGAGCTTGATCAACAGTCTTTTCGCCCGAAAGTGCGGCGGCAAAAATTTGGCTGACTGTTGTACCAAGATCGGCAAACTCAGGAATAGCCACGTATTGTCCGCCAGAATATGGCGTCTTTTGCGAGGATGGTTGCGCTGAGTTTACGGCCAGAATTGCATCAAGCGTTGGCTTGGCGAATGGCACTTTGGCATATTCTGGATTTGCATAGAGTGATGTGCGTGTGCCGGGAGGAACAGCGGCCCAACCTTCTTTTGCAGCAACCAGTTCGGTGTAATGCTTGGACGTTGCCCAAGATACGAACTTCTGAGCAGCATCGTTCTTTTGTGTGCCTGCAGGAATGGCCAATGACCATGCCCACAACCAGTTGCCATGATTGCCATTGCCTGTATCAGGCGCCATAGCATAATCAACTTGATCAGGGAACTTAGCTTGCTTTGGATCTGTCAATGCCGATGCTGAAACAGTCGCATCGATCCACATGCCGCATTTACCAGCAAGGTAAAGCGCCATTGTTTCATTGTAGCCGTTTGTGGAAACGCCTGGAGGTCCGTCAGCCTTCATCATATCCACGAAGAATGTCAAAGCGTTCTTCCATTCTGGTGAATCGAATTGTGGCTTCCAGTTTTCATCAAACCAACGGGCACCAAACGAGTTGCCGAGTGCGCCTTCAACAGCACCACCTTCACCCCAGCCTGGCTTGCCGCGCAAGCAGATGCCGTAGATTTCTTTGTCTTTGTTGGTAATCTTGTCAGCAATCGCTTTCACTTCATTCCAAGTTGGCTTGGCGGGCATTGTCATGCCGGTGGCAGCCACGAGGTCTTTGCGGTACATAATCATCGAGCTTTCAGCATAGAATGGCGATGCCATCAGCTTGCCATCAACAGTCAAAGCACCTGCGATCGAAGGAATAAGATCGGCCTGATCATCAATGCCTGTCAATGGAACCAACCAGCCCTTTTTGCCCCAGATTGGAACTTCATAAGTGCCGATGGTGAGAACGTCGAATTGGCCGCCCTTGGCAGCGATATCGGTTGTAACTTTTTCACGAAGAACGTTTTCTTCGAGTGTAACCCATTCCAGTTTAATGTCTGGATTTGCAGCAGTGAAATCATCCGTTAATTTCTGCATGCGGATCATGTCGCCGTTGTTCACGGTGGCAATGGTCAATTTAGTTTCAGCAATGGCGGTTGTGGCCAAGGCTGCAAATGCAAAGGCGCTCAATACGCCAGTGACAACAGCTTTCATAAAATTTCTCCCATGTGGTCTTCTGAGCATTTGCCCATGAAGTGGGATTAAGTCACTCCTGAACCTCCCAAGAGTCAATGCAGAATCGTCGCTGCAACGCACAATATGGCGTAAATTTTCGCAATAAAATGTTGTAATTACTAGGTAAATTAAAAATTGGGCTTTTGCTCTATATTTATGCAAAAGCTCACATTGTTAATATAAAAGCCCACCACAATTTCTGAAGTGATGAATCACCCCAGCAAGGCCTGCGCCATTGTTTCATTGGTGATGAGGCCATTGACGAGGTGGCCTGCGAGCGCTCCTCTGATCGCCGTAAGTCGCGGTGGGGCCATGGCTACGCCGATGATTTTGCGTGTGGCCGGGCGTTGCAGAGGCACACTGAGAACCCGATCATTGGTCAGGCCATCGATGAGTTCGCCTTTGGCATTGTATGCCCAACCGACGATTTCACCCACCGCCCCAGCCCTAAGCACCGCGCGCATTTCATCATGCCGCACGAAACCATCGCGCAGCAAAGCTGCATCTTCGCCGACCGTGCCAATACCAACAAAAGTCACATCGGCTTGTGCCGCAAGTTCAATCACATTGCGCAAGGGCTTCTGGGCCAGCAGCAGATTTCTTTCATTGATGGTGGTGGCGATCACTGGCAGCGGCATTGGATAATGCGGCGCCTTAACCCGGTCACCGACGCGGCTCGCAACATCAAAAAGGGAAGCCGAGCCATCGGGGGCTATATTTCCAACAAGCGACACTATTTTATGCTGCGGACATTCCATCGGCGTGAGCTGTTCGGACATGGCGCGCAACATACGACCCGTGCCCATCGCCACAATGACCGGATGAGACGAAACCAAATAGCGTTCAAGCTCTGCTGCGGCAGCCTCCGCTACGCCAATTGAAGTGGAGGATGAATCCGGATCGCTAGGGACCACCTCGCAAAAATCAATATTATAGGCCAGTTTTACTTTTTCAGCGAGTTCGAGACACACGCCAATAGGATGATCAAGTCGCACTCGAATGAGTTTTTCTGTGACGGCAAGAGACACCAGCCGCTGTGCTGTCTGCCGCGAGACGCCAAGTTTGCGCGCGATTTCATCTTGGGTGTTGCCTGCTATGTAATAGAGCCAGCCTGCCCGTGCAGCATCATCGAGACG
>JANYGE010000204.1 GCA_025362535.1 Hyphomicrobiales bacterium | reverse complement strand
TAAATATGTTCTTGCGGTTTTCTCAAATCCTTTCTGTGACTATGCAAAGGGGAGAGCAAGTATGAGATTTAGAGTGTCCACCTGGCGACAGGTTTTTGCGATCAGTACGCTGATGACTGCACTTGCAGTGGCGGTGCCGTTGATTGTTGTTGGCATTGCATTGTGGCCTATGCCATTGCAAATCAAAATTCCGATTTTGGTTATTTCAGGCGCTATTCCGCTTTTCATTACGTTTCCAATTTCGGTTTTTGCGCTTCATATGTTGAAGCTGGTCAATCAGACGATTACGACCTTGGATAATTTGGTGAAGTTTGACACTTTGACTGGCCTGTTGAGCCGGATGCGGTTTTTGCAGTTGATGGAAGAGCGCCGCACCAAGGGTGGTTATCTTGCTATTATCGACGCAGATTTTTTCAAACAGGTGAATGATACGCATGGCCATGAGGCAGGTGATGATGCCTTGAAGCATATAGCACAGGTTATGACGCAGGTTATTGGCAATAGTGGCTTTGTGGGGCGACTGGGTGGCGAGGAGTTTGCGATCTATCTCCCCTCGATTGCGCACCAGCAGGCCAAGCTTTTGATAGCGCAAGTTGGATCAATTTTGCGCAACCAATCTTTCACCTATCGTGGCACCGAGATCATTATCACCATCAGTGCCGGTCTGGTTTCTGATCATTTGGGAGAAGACCAGGCCCATCTGCTCCGCCGTGCGGATATGCGCCTCTACAAAGCCAAGCAGAATGGTCGTGATCGGGTTGAAACTGAAGAAGGGCTTGACGAGAAGGCTGTTTCTGCGGCCTGATAGTACTTTAATTCAGGTGCGAGGTTCTATGGCAAATTCAGTTCTTGGCATTGTTGGTGGCTCTGGCGTTTATGACATTGCAATGGACAATGCGCGCTGGCAGCGCATTGATACAGCATGGGGCCAGCCATCCGATGAATTGCGCATGGGTGAGATTGGCGGCTTACCCGTTGTGTTTTTGCCGCGTCATGGGCGTGGGCATGTCTATTCACCAAGCTCAATCAATTATCGCGCCAATATCGCGGCTTTAAAGCAAGTTGGGGTTACGGATTTGGTCTCACTTTCGGCGGTGGGTTCGCTGAAGGAAGAGTTGCCCCCTGGTGTCTTTGTGTTGCCTGATCAGTTTATCGACCGCACACATCGGCGGGAAAACTCATTTTTTGGAACAGGCTGTGTGGCGCATGTACCTTTTGGTGAGCCGGTATCGCCGCTCTTGATGGCGGCGGCAGAGCGGGCCTTGAAAGATGAAGCAATAGCTTATTCCACGGGTGGCACACTTGTGGTGATGGAAGGGCCACAATTTTCAACGCGGGCTGAGTCTGAATTGCATCGATCCTGGGGAGCCAGTTTGATTGGAATGACCGCCATGCCGGAAGCGAAACTCGCGCGTGAAGCGGAGATTTGTTATTGCAATGTGGCGATGGTCACCGATTTTGATGCATGGCATCCGCACCATGATGTGGTGGATGTGAAACAGGTGATTGCGACGATGACCTCCAATGTGGCGCTTGCAAAGCAGTTTGTGCTGCGCCTGGCGCGGGATTTTACCCGCGAACATCTGGCCTGCCCGGTGCGATCAGACCGGGCTTTGGATGGTGCTATTATGACAGCGCGCGACAAGCGCGACCCTGAATTGCTTGCGAAACTGAAAACTATTTGCCGCGCAGCGCCGTTTGAATAAAGGGCTGGCTCATAAAGTTCAGTTGCTCTTGCCTATCAAAAGCGTCGTTCTGCGCGGTGCAGCTTTTTTCCATAGCCATCCAGAGTTTCTTATATTGTGAGCCTAGAACCCCACAGCTTTGGGCTTGCAGATTTCGCACTTTACTTTCGAATGAGCGAACGCAGGCCACCCACAAATCGCGGTGATGTTCTTCATGGCGCTTCAATTTGCCAGCAAACCCATTCCAGTTTTGTTTGGTCGCGGCTGAGGCGCCGCCAACGCCAACCAATTTCGGCAAGGTAATTTTGAAACTTGCCGAAATCCGATAGTTTTTAAGGCTGCAACTCTTGCCCACGGTAAAATCGGTCTTCTGATAGATCCGGGTTATGGTGGTGGCATAGGCATCATGACCGCTGGGGCCTTTGGCATGTTTCAGAAGAGAGTTAAAAATCTCGCGGGAGGTTTGGCCTTGAACTTTGAAATAATTATAGCTGGTGCTCTGCGAAACCTTGGCTTCAGCAAACTGTCCCAAGACAAAAAATACGAAGAGTGATGGCAGAAATTTGACGTGCATCGGACCCACCTTTTCGGCTGTTGATTTTCACCTGCCGTCCAGAGTAACTGAGGTTATGAATGTTGCAAGCCCAGATCGTCGGCAAATTGGAAAAGTTAAGTTTTTCGATAAGGATCGTGGTTTTGGTTTTGTAACGCCGGAGGCGGGCGGCCGTGACGTGTTTGTGCATATTTCTTCGGTGCAGCGGTCCGGACTACCACACTTGGAAGAAGGAATGCGGATGTCTTATGCAACCGAAGATGATGCGCGCGGGCGTGGGCCACAGGCCATTAATTTGCAGTTGCTTTAAATGAAGCGTGCTCTGGTCTTCCAACATATGAATCACGATCATCCAGGGCGGTTTCTGGATTATTTCGCTGAAGACGACATTATTCCGGAATTTGTGCGGGTGTTTGAAGGGCAGGCTATCCCGTCGCTGGCGCCTTATGATTTGCTGTTTGTTTTGGGTGGTGCGCAGGATACTTGGCAGGAAGATGAGTTTCCCTATTTGAAGAATGAGAAGGCTGCCATCCGTGAATGGGTGTGGGATCGTGCCAAGCCCTATCTTGGCGTGTGCCTCGGTCATCAACTGTTGGCCACGGCGCAAGGTGGCGAGGTGGGAAAAGCTGATCATTCCGAAATTGGTGTGTTTGATGTGGCGATGACTGAAGATGGAAAGGCCCATCCGTTCTTCGAAGGGCTTGATCAGAGCAACCGCGTGATGCAATGGCATCATGCTGAAGTGAAACGTGCGCCGCAGGGGGCCACGGTGCTGGCTCGCTCTCCAGCGGCGGCCGTGCAATCACTGGCGGTTGATCATCATGCTTTGAGCACGCAATTTCACTGTGAGTTTAGCCCGCAGACCGTTGCCACATGGTCATCACTGCCTGGCTATATTTCGGCGCTGGAACGCGAACATGGGGCTGGCGCTTATGAGCGTTTGAAAGCTGAGTGCTATCCGCAAATGCCAGCCATGGCCCGCATGACCAGAACACTATGGGATAATTTTAAGCGGCTGTCTGGCCTTAAAACTTAAGGAAAAACACTTCGCCTTCGGCCTCTTCGGTGTCGAGCCAGAAGAAGTTTAGCAGTGGAAATTCGGCTTCGAGAATCTCGCGGCCCAGACCAATCTCACAGAGCAGCCCACCACCCTTATTGAGATGCTGCGGGGCCTGTTTAATAATAGTGCGCACCAGATCAAAACCGTCTTCACCGCCTTCATGGGCCAGCCTTGGCTCATGGGCATATTCAGCCGGGAAAGCGTCCACTTCGGCGGTTGCCACATAAGGCGGATTTGAAATGATCAGATCAAATTTCTGGCCCTGAAGTTTTTCGAACAGGTTGCTGTGGTGCAAGGTGATGCGGGTTTCCAGATCATGCTCTTTCAAATTGATGCGGGCCACATCAAGCGCATCTTGCGAAAGGTCACTCGCATCAATCGTGGCATTGTGAAACGTGCTGGCGGCAAGAATGGCGAGGCAGCCGGAACCAGTGCATAAATCCAAAACTGAAGACACGTTTTCGGGCTGTAAGTCAAAGCCGAGGCCCGCTTCATCGAACAGGCCCTTCACCATCAACTCACCGATGAAAGAGCGCGGGATGATCACGCGCTCATCCACGTAAAATGGCACGCCGTGCATATAAGTACGTTGCATTAAATAGGCAGCTGGCTTTCGGGTGTTGATCCGCGTTTCAATCAGGCGGGTGAGTTCGGCCCGTTCGCTGACCAGTAACTTTGCTTCAAGCCACGGGTTGATATCGTCAACGGGAAGCTTCAATGATTCAAGAATGATGAAGGCGGCTTCATCAAGCGCAGAGGTTGCGCCATGGCCATGAGCCAAGCCTGCTTTGCGGAAGCTGCTAATGGCATAGCGCAGAAAATCGCGGATGGTGAGGAGGGTGGATGTGTCAGTCATAGGTTCTCTTTTAAACGTTTTGTACCAGTTTGCCACCGCTGGCGATGAGTCCGATGAAAAGGAGGGCATAGATTGCGGCCAAGCTATAGGGCATGGCATCAATTCCGAAGGCATCAATAGCGGCACCAGCAATGGGCGGGCCAGCAAGGCCACCTATGCCCCACATGGCGGCTATCGCTGAAGAGCTTGCAACAATATCGGCTCCCTTAAACACATCGCCTGTTGTGGCAAGGCTTACAACATAGACACCGAAGGCTGTGCTGGTGAGCAGAATTACGATAGGCCAAGCCGCCCAAGTGTTGATGAAGGCCACCAACAGGAAGCAACCGGTGATCGTTATTGCAGCGTTGCACATGATTACTTTGCTGCGCGACCAATGATCACCCAGCCAGCCCATAGGATAAAAGAATAGTGTGCAGCCAATCACCCCGAAGCCCAGCATGGTGCTGGCCGTGGGCAGGGCCACGCCTTTGGCTGTGGCAAAAATGGTGAAGAATGAAATGAACACATTGTCATAAAACGTGGCGCAGGCGATAGCCGCAAATAACAGGGGTGCGCGTTTGAATACGCTAAAAAATCCATGTGAGCGTTCACCCAAATGACTGTCGGCATTCACAAGTGTGAGTGGCAGCGCGCCAAGTGAAACGCAAACCATGCCAATCACCCATGGCAGCCAGCCGTGAATGCCGGTGAATGGCAAGAGCAGGGGTCCAACCGCAAAAGTTATTGAGAGCACCGTTGTGTAAAGGCCCATGACACGGCCTCGGTTGGTATCATTGGTGAAACCAAAAATCCAAGTTTCGCTCACTGTAAAAAGTGCACCAGCAGCAACGCCCAAAGCAAAACGAAGTGGAAACCAAAACGTTAAATGTGTGGTGAAGGCAAAACCAAGAAGGCCCGCGAGTATAATAGCGATAGCGGCATAGGCCACGGGTTTTGCGCCTGCGTGTTTGATCATGGCCGGTAAAAATGGGCCAGCCAAGAGAATGCCGAGCGGCCCCATGGCAGCGGCAAGCCCGATGAGCCAGGCGGGTGTTCCCAGTTCGTGTTGAATCAGCGGGATGAGTTGCAGTGTGAGGCCAAAAGAAATATCGCATGCGCCAACTGTTGCGATGGCCGCGATGAGGTTTCCGTAATGTGGCTTCGAGCTTTGCATGGCGTGGCTGTAGCGTGTAGGGCTTGCGACGGCAAGCATGTTGCAAGGCTGAGCCCTAATCGCTATTCACATATCATCATGGCAAAACTCAAGATTCTTATTATTCCAGTTACGGGCTTTCAGCAAAATTGTTCATTGGTTATGGATGATGATTTAAAGGTTGCTGCGGTGGTTGATCCGGGTGGTGATCTGGAGCGCATTCAGGATGCAATCAAAGACGCAGGCGTGAAAGTTGAAAAAATTCTCCTCACCCATGGTCATATTGATCATGCTGGTGGGGCGGCTGAACTTGCAGAAATGCTCGGCGTTAAGGTGGAGGGTCCGCATGAACGCGATAAGCCATTTCTTGATAATTTGCCAGCGCGGGGAGCGGCTTTTGGCATTACGGGTTCACGCGTTGTAACGCCCGACCGCTGGTTACATGATGGCGATAAGGTGACGATTGGCGGATTGAATTTCAGTGTGATTGAAGCGCCGGGTCATTCGCCAGGCTCTGTGGTGTTCTTCAATGCCGAAAACAAATTCGCTTTGATGGGTGATGTGTTGTTTCAAAATTCAGTGGGCCGCACGGATTTGCCCGGTGGCGATCATGCAACGCTGATCAAATCCATCAAAGAAAAAATTCTACCGTTGGGCGATGATGTGATGTTCTTGCCTGGTCATGGAAATGCCAGCCGCATTGGTGATGAGCGGCTGGCCAATCCGTTTATACAAGACTGAATTAGGCGGCTTTATTTTTGACAATGATGCCCCAAACGAAGAGCACAACGATTGCGCCAATGATTGCCGACACGATCGGGCCAAAGTTTTGGACCACTGGGATATATTGAGCAACTATAGCGCCCACTATGCCAAGAATCGTGGTGAGGATAAATCCCTGCGGTTCATTGGGACCAGGCATAATGAATTTGGCCACGACACCAGCAATAAAACCAATAATAATTGTCCAGATAATTCCCATATTAATGCTCCCAGTTAAACCCACAATCGGGCATAGCGGGAATCATAGCATTACAATTGGGTTATCAGCAATGCTGTTGTCTTGAATTTGGCGCATAGTGTAGATATCTAAGCTTGAGATTTTAAGAAAGGAAATTGACTATGTCTAAAGCGATGCCTTCATTGACGGCCCTTTTGGGTTTGGTTGCGGTTGCCGGATATCAGAACCGCGATAAAATTAGCGAGTTTGTTAAAGGCCTTGCTGGCGGTGCGGCTGTACCTGCGCCTGCGGGTGCTGCGCCAACAGCTATTCCAGGTGGCATTGGTGGCGCTTTGGGTGGTCTGCTCGATCAATTTACCAAGAATGGTCACGGTGATGTTGCTGGATCTTGGATTGGCACAGGCCAAAATGCGGGTGTTAGCGGCGGCCAATTGAGCCAAGCTTTGGGCCCAGATATTGTGACCATGCTGGCCAAGCAAACCGGCATGTCACCTGAAGACTTGCTCGCTCGTCTCGCGCAGACATTGCCGCAGGTTGTGGATGCTTTGACGCCACAGGGCAAAATTCCACCAGAACCAAAATAAGTTTTGAATTGCTGAAAACATAACGTCGGGTCTTGCGCCCGGCGTTTTTTATATTTTCATTTCCACCAGCCGCGAATTGGCCGCGAAATAGGCGTCTCCGGTGTTTTTGAAGACACCACATTCCTGTGCAGCGCCTGCGCCATGGGTTTCACAAAACTGCTCACCTGAGACTTGCCAAGTGCCAGTGCCTTGGCCTTTTTGATCATCGGTAAAGGTGAGTGTGCCGTCGCCATTGTAGGTGACAAAGCCACTGCCGTCTTTTCTGGTATATTGAAAATTTTTGCCAATAATGGATTGGCCAATTTCAGCAGCAGATAAATTGCGGATGGGAGCGCTCACTTTATCAGTGAAGGCCGAGGTTCCGCCGTTGACGATGCGCACCCCTTTGGGGCCGCTGGAGCAGGCAGAAAGCAGCATCAAGCCAGCAAGGCTTGCAAATTGAATTGAGCTGGTAATTGTTCGCATCATCATGATTTCCAAAGTCGATGTGCCACAGCCGCAGTGCTATCGCAAGAGCTCTATAATGTGCCTGGGGGTAACACTAAAACCTGGGTGCCAACTTTCGCCCTCTCAAAGAGATCTGCGATATCTTCATTTAACATGCGCACACAGCCTGATGACAAGGCTTTGCCGATGGACAGGGGTTCATTAGTGCCATGGATGCGATATAATGTGTCGAGGCCATTGGCGTTCAAATAGAGTGCGCGTGCACCCAATGGATTTTCAGGGCCGCCCGGCATGCCATTGGCCCATTTGGCAGCATGCACATCACGCTCTACCATTGATTCTGGTGGCACCCAGCGGGGCCAGCGGCGCTTCATGCCAATAAGGGCACGCCCAGACCAAGCAAAGCCATCGCGGCCAACGCCCACGCCATACCGTATGGCTTGGCCTTCGCCTAAAATATAATAGAGAAATTTATTTCCTGTATCGATAATGATCGAGCCTGCTGGCTCTTCTGATCCGAAGGTTACCTGCTGGCGGCGGAATTTTGCTGGCAACTTGGCAGCTTCGCCTTCTTGCACAGGAAAATCGATCACTGATTCTGCTGGTGGAATCAAAGCAGGGTCACGCGTGAAATCAACACCACCATAGAAGGGGTGTTCTGCGCGAGCTGCTGTGTTGAACGCCAATAGCGCCAGACCCGCACCCAAAACGCTTCTGCGATTTAATGTTTTTGCCGTCATTTTTTTAGCCCTCATACTGCCTGTAATGGCGAGGTTGCTTGGCTAAAGAGTGGTCAAGTTATGGCAAGAAAAAGGTTTAGATTATGATGCCAACGCGAAAGTGGCTTGGCCATTGCGATATTGGCCGGGTGAGCCTGTGGCGCTAAAGGGTTGGCAGGTCATAGGAGCGCCTTGTGGCAAGAAGGGTGCTGGCGAGAAGCTTTCGCAAAGTTCGCCATCCTTTGCCGTCCATTTGCCGCCCGTGGTGCCTTTGCCTGTGACTTCAACCAAAGAAGTGCCATCTGGCGAATAGAGCGTAACGCCACTGTTTTTTGGCCCCACCCAGCGCCAGCTTTTGCCGACGAGCATGGATTTGATCTGCCCAGCAGAGAGCGCGGTTGGCGCCATTGGGGCCAGATCGGGCTGTGCCGCTAAATCTGCTGGCTGCGAAGAGTTCGAATCCTTGAACACATTCATGCTTGAGCAAGCCGATAAACTGGCACCCAAGGCCAGCACCGAAATTGTTTTTGTTATCATATTCATATTCAAAATCCCCCTTACGATAAGGCCTTACAACACCAAAGCTGTGGCAGCATTGTGGAGCGGCTTGGCCTATTTGGGCTGTTTACTAAGTCTTGCATCAGATTTGCAATTTTCAGTTGAACAAGTCATTGCTATGTTTGGTGTTGAAATTTCCTCGGAAGCAGCGATTTGTTGTCCTTTACTGGTGAAACTCACGCGGGCCGGAGCAGACGCTTCGCTGCCAAACCAAGGTGACAGGCTTTGAGCCTGGGATACAGAATTCAGGCCCGCAAAAAACACCACTGCAACACACCAACGCATTTACAACTCCAACACAAATTACTTTGAACTGAGAGTTTGCGGGGAAATAGTTGCTATCCCGTTAACCATGTTGACCGCGCTGCAGACCAAAGGCTATGCCGCTGCCAACACGAACTGGAACTATACAATGCCATATTTAAATTCTGCGACTCTGCTGCCCATAGCTTTACTGGTGGCTTCAAATGTTTTTATGACCTTTGCTTGGTATGGGCATCTTGCATTCAAATCTAAGCCCCTATGGGTGGTGATCTTGGCAAGCTGGGGCATTGCGTTGTTTGAATATTGTTTCGCCGTTCCCGCTAACCGGATTGGCAGTTCAGTTTACAGCACCGCCGAGCTAAAAACGATGCAGGAGGTGATCACCTTCTCGGTGTTCATTTTGTTCTCAGTGTTTTATCTGAAAGAGGCCATTACCTTGCAGCATGTTTTTGGATTCACCTTGATTGCCTTGGGGGCTGCAGTGGTGTTTCGCGCATGAATTATCGCCATGCCTTCCACGCAGGAAATCATGCGGATGTTTTGAAACATGCGGTGCTGGCGCGCATTGTTGATTTAATGAAGGGCAAAGACAAGCCATTTGCCTTTCTTGATGCCCATGCTGGCATTGGGCTTTATGATCTCGAAAGTGGTCCAGCGCAAAAGACAGGCGAGTGGCAAGGCGGCATTGGCAAAATGTCAGAGGTTTTTGATACTGAAGTTGAGAAAATTCTCGCACCCTATCGCAGCGTGCTTTCGCGGATGAACTTTGGCGATGTGCCCCGGTTCTATCCGGGTTCACCAAAATTGGTTTTGGATTTGATGCGCGTAACGGACCGGGTTATTGCTAATGAGCTGCACCCGCAAGATGTGAAAACACTGGTTGAACTTTGTGGGGCCGATAAGCGTCTGCGCGTCAGTAATGTTGATTATATGCAAAGCGTGAAAGCCGAATTGCCATTTGCGGAACGGCGCGGTGTGATCCTGATTGATCCGCCGTTTGAAGTTTTGGATGAAACTGAGCGCACAGTTCAGACCTTGAGCTTTGGTCATCGCCGTTTTGC
>JANYGE010000193.1 GCA_025362535.1 Hyphomicrobiales bacterium | reverse complement strand
TTGTTCAAAAATACAAGGAACAATATGACTGACGCGCAATTAAAAGACAGCAAAGTGTTTCTCGCCAAGCGCTATAGCGCTGAGAGACGTTTCAAATTCTATGGGGCTGCCGCTCTGGCTATCACTACAGCGTTTCTGTTGTTCCTATTGGTGGATATTGCCCGCAAAGGTGCGCCAGCATTCTTCGAGCACCGCACGACAGTGCAAGTTTTGATTGACCCGGCAAAGATTGATGCTGCCAATCCCGCTGCGGGTGATTTTGATGCTTTGGTAAAAGATGCTTTTCGGGCTCAGTTTCCTGAGATCACAGCGCGTGCGGATCGCAAAAAACTGACGTCATTGTTATCGCAAAGTGGTTCTGATGATTTACGCGCGCAAGTTCTCAAAGATCCATCGCTGATCGGTAAAACCATTGCCAGCCAAGTTCTGCTTTCGGCTGATGCAGACCTCTATTTAAAGGGTCTTGCGGGTGATGAAACCAATCCAGTGCTTGACAGTTTACGTGAGAAAAATCTCATCGAAAAGCGTGTCGCTTGGCGCTTCTTCGAAAATGGTGACTCGCGTGAACCTGAGCAGGCCGGTATTCGTGGTGCATTGTTTGGTTCGTTGCTCACTGTTGCAGTGGCCTTGGCTTTAGGTCTACCGCTGGGGGTCGCTGCCGCTGTCTATCTTGAACAATTTGCTCGCAGAAATCGCTGGACAGATATAATTGAAATCAACATTAACAATCTTGCAGCCGTACCTTCCATCATCTTCGGTCTGCTCGGCCTTGCCATCTTCCTCAATGTTTTTGGTTTGCCGCGATCGACACCTATTGTCGGGGGCCTGGTACTTGCACTCTTGGTTCTGCCCACCATTATCATTGCCTCGCGTGCGGCTCTGCGGGCTGTTCCTCCGTCTATCAAAGAGGCAGCCTTGGGTGTTGGCGCTTCACAACAACAAGCCGTGTTTCACCATGTGTTGCCCTTGGCACTTCCCGGAATTTTAACTGGTGCAATTCTTGGTATGGCCCGCGCCTTTGGCGAAACTGCTCCCTTGCTGATGATCGGCATGGTGGCCTTCATCGCGGATGTGCCCCATAGCTTCACCGATGCTGCCGCCGTGCTGCCAGTCCAAGTTTATCTGTGGTCTGATTTGCCGGAATTAGCTTTCCAATCGAAAACCGCTGCAACAATTGTCGTTCTTATTGTCGTACTCTTTGCTCTCAACGCCATTGCTATCTATCTGCGCCGCAAATTTGAACGCCGCTGGTAAAACAGGATTATAAATGGATCAACTTAACCCAATGACCGAAACCCCGATGTTAACAAAGCCACGCATTATGGCGAACCGCGAAGTGCGTATTTCTGCACGCAAGGTTGATATTTATTATGGCGAAAAACACGCGATCAAGGGACTCTCAGTTGAGATTCCAGATCGTGCAGTTTCAGCCTTTATCGGACCCTCAGGCTGTGGCAAATCCACATTTCTGCGCGCCATCAACCGTATGAATGATACAATTCCAGGCTGCCGGATGACGGGTGAGGTTTTGCTCGATAACAAAAGCATTTATGCAGCTGATGTGGATGTTGTGCAATTGCGCTCACATGTTGGCATGGTGTTTCAGAAGCCCAATCCGTTTCCAAAATCGATCTTCGAAAATGTCGCTTATGGACCACGCATTCACGGCCTTGCCAAAAATAAAACTGACCTTGAGGAAATGGTTGTGGCCAGTCTTAAGAAAGCTGGATTGTTTGAAGAGGTCAAAGATCGCCTTCACGCGTCAGGCACAGGCCTTTCTGGTGGACAGCAGCAACGCTTGTGTATTGCACGCGCCATTGCGGTTAATCCTGAAGTCATTTTGATGGATGAGCCCTGTTCAGCTCTTGATCCTATCGCCACGGCGCGAATTGAAGAGTTGATTGATGAGTTGCGCCAGAACTATTGCATCATCATCGTTACGCATTCTATGCAGCAAGCGGCTCGTGTTTCGCAGCTCACGGCGTTCTTTCATTTGGGCACTCTGGTTGAAACTGGCGATACTGACGAGATGTTCACCAACCCTAGAGATAAGCGTACACAAGATTACATCACTGGCCGTTTTGGCTAATTGTCCGACGAGGAAAATTCTATGACCGATCACATTGCCAAAGCCTATGACAGCGACATTTTAACCCTCAAGACCATGCTGGCCGAAATGGGTGGGCTGGCTGAAGAACAACTCAACAATGCCATTACCGCGCTATCCAAGCGCGATGTGGTTCTGGCCGATCAAGTGATCAGCCGTGATGATAAGCTTGATAAGTTGGAGCGTGAGATCGAAGAAAAAGCCATTCTCACCATTGCCAAGCGTCAGCCTGTGGCTCTCGATTTGCGTGAGATCATGGTGGCCATTCGCGTGTCTTCTGATATTGAGCGTATTGGTGATTTGGCGAAGAACACGGCTAAGCGCACCCATGCTATTTCCGAAGCGCTGCCGCGCCGTTTGGCAACTGGCTTGGCGCGTATGGGTTCCATGGCGCAAGCTCAGCTTAAAAACGTTCTTGATGCCTATGGCCTGAAGGACATTGATAAGGCCATGCAAGTGTGGCGTGCCGATGAGGATTTGGACTCGCTCTATAATTCCATATTCCGCGAGCTTCTGACCTATATGATGGAAGACCCACGCAATATAAGCCTGTGCACACATTTGCTTTTCGGCGCAAAAAATCTTGAACGCATTGGTGATCACACGACGAATATTGCCGAAAATATTCATTACCTCATTCACGGAAAGACCATCGGCGAAGGTCGTCCAAAAAATGACGTAACCTCAATGATGACTGCGGAAGTGAAATAATCATGAGCGCTTCAGTCCTCATTATCGAAGATGAGGAGCCCATTCAGATTCTGCTCAAGTATAATTTGGAAGCAGAGGGCTACCGGGTGCGCTGCTCAGCGCTTGGCGAAGATGTTAATTTTCTCATTGCTGATGAGCGGCCAAATTTGATTGTGCTGGATTGGATGTTGCCTGGAATCTCCGGCATTGAAGTGTGTCGATTGCTCCGGGCTAAGCCAGAAACCCGCGACATTCCCATCATCATGCTCACTGCGCGCAGTGAGGAAATCGAACGGGTGCGCGGTTTGGCGACTGGTGCTGACGATTATCTGGTGAAGCCTTTTTCTGTGCCAGAACTTTTGGCCCGCATTAAAACCATCTTGCGCCGGGTAAATCCTGATGTTGTTGAAGATCAGCTGAAGGCGGGTGATTTGATTCTCGACCGAAAATCCCGCCGCATCAACCGTGGCCAGCGCGATATCAACCTCTCGCCCACCGAGTTTAGGCTGCTCGAACAATTGATGCAAAATCCGGGGCGCGTTTATTCGCGTGGTCAGTTGCTGGATACGGTCTGGGGCCGCGATTCCTATGTTGATGAGCGCACAGTCGATGTGCACGTGGGCCGCTTGCGCAAATCGCTCTCGCGCGGCAAAGAAGCAGATCCCATCCGCACGGTTCGCGCCACTGGCTATGCTTTTGATGAGAGATTTGGGCGTTCATAATAACGTTCAGTGCCGTTTTTCCACATTGAGGCCCATAAAAATTCCTGTTTTGACCATTTGATCAGGAAGTGCTTAGCTCCTACCAATGCCCCAGATAGGGCTGATGTATTTAAGGGAGTTAAATATGAAATCACGAAATTTATTTGCCACAGCTCTGCTGATGGGCACGATGCTTGTGGGCGCTGCTGCACAAGCAAAGTCTTTGGTCTATTGCTCTGAAGGTTCACCCGAGAACTTTACCCCCGCAATCAATACAACTGGTACCAGCTTGGATGCAGCTCGCCCAGTTTACAATAAGCTCGTGCAATTCACACCAGGAACCACTGCAACTGAACCTGGGCTTGCTGAGAAGTATGAAGTTTCGGCTGATGGTCTGGTAATCACTTTCCATCTCCGTAAGGGTGTAAAATTCCATTCCGGCGTAAATGGATTTACACCGACCCGTGACCTGAATGCCGATGACGTGATCTGGTCATTCGAACGCCAGTCAAAGCCTGACCATCCCTATGCGAAAGTTTCAGCTGGTGCCTATGACTATTTTAATGACATGGGCATGCCAGACCTTATTGCTTCGATCGTCAAGGGCGCTGATGACCTTACAGTTATCATGACACTGAAAACGCCAAACGCACCAATCATCGCTAACCTCGCGATGGACTTTGCGACGATCCAGTCGGCTGAATATGCGGACTATCTCATGAAGAAGGGTACGCCAGAGCAATTCGACCAAATACCCGTTGGCACTGGTCCATTCATCTTTGTTGATTATCAAAAAGATGCGGTTATCCGCTTCAAGGCAAACCCCGACTATTGGGGTGGCAAACCGAAGATTGATGATCTGATCTACGCAATCACGCCTGATGCTACAGCCCGCTATGCCAAGATGCAGGCCGGTGAATGCCAAGTGATGATCGCGCCGAACCCAGCCGATCTCGATGCCATGAGCAAAGATGCAAATATAAATCTGATGCAGCAAGCTGGTCTTAATATTGGCTATATGGCTATGAATGCGCAAAAGCCTCCATTTGATAAAGTGGAAGTGCGCAAAGCCATTGCCATGGCGATTGATCGTGATGCCATCTTGAAGGAAGTCTATCAGGGCGCTGGCCAGAAGGCCAAAAACCCTATTCCTCCAACCATGTGGTCCTACAATAATGACGTGAAAGACATCGAATATAATCCAGAAGAAGCCAAGAAAATGTTGGCCGCGGCTGGCGTGACTTCGCTTGATACGGATTTATGGTGGATGCCCGTGCAACGCCCTTACAACCCAAATGCCAAGCGTATGGGTGAAATGGTTCAAGCGGATCTCGAAAAGGTTGGTATCCACGCCAAGCTCGTGTCTTACGAGTGGGGTGAATATCGCAAGCGCGCCCAAGCTGGCGAACACCAGATGGCCTTCCTCGGCTGGACCGGTGACAATGGTGACCCAGACAATTTCCTTGCGGTGCTTTTGGGCTGCGGCAAGGATGGCAAGCCAAATGCCAACAACATTCCTAAGTGGTGTGATGCCAAGTTCCA
>JANYGE010000150.1 GCA_025362535.1 Hyphomicrobiales bacterium | reverse complement strand
ACACCAGCTCCCGCAGGCCGATTGGGCTGATTGATATGCGCTATAATCACATCGCCATCCACAGCATTTCCGATAACCTGCGCGGTCTTCGCTGATGAAAAGCTGGCTCCACCATCTCCTAAAACTGAATAACCTGCGTTGCGTATATTCATGTCTGCAATTTGTTTAGCGCTGCGCACGGTGTATTTTCCAGCTGCCCCGCGAAACCATTTCGGTTCAAAGCCGAATATATCATGAATCGCGCGCGCCCCACCGGAAACCTCCGCCTGCACCGCCGCAGGTGAGCCAGCTGCCGCCAAACCAAAGACGCTCATTGGAACATCAATAGCAGGCACATGCCTTGCCCCGTGATTTTCAATTTCAAACAGGTCCGGATGGGTTTTAAGTAGCGCAATCGCCTGTGGATTGCGCTTCAACCACCTCGCCGTCACGAAAATCGTGGATTTGATTTTGTTATCGATCAATCCTTGTAAAATTCGCTCATCAACATGGCCAGTGCAAGCATCAAATGTCAGCGCCACATGCGGGACATGATCTGCGCTGGGTTTAAGGGTGAGGCGCGGCTCCAGCAATGACTGCGCATATACGGAACCTGAAAGTTCAAGCGACAAGCCGAGCAAAATAACAAGGGATTTTAAATTCATCGTGCCGCGCTTAAGCAGAGATTGTGAAGGAATTGTGAGTGTCACTTCGTCATTGCATAACATAATTATTTTTGCCAACTTCAATCCTCATGAAATATCTCACCTGTATAAATCAAGACAGTGCCTCACTGGCAGATATGCCAATCCCACAAGCAGCGCCCGGCGAAATCATCGTGCAGCTCACTCTGTGCGGCGTGTGCGGAACCGATACCCAGAAAATATTTGGGGCCTATCCCAAGCCGCAAAAACTCGGGCATGAAGTGGTCGGCATTGTGCACCAAGTCGGTGACGCTGTGACAAGTTTCAAGCAAGGCCAGCGCGTGGCACTGGCCCATCATGTGCCGGATTATAATTCGCATTATTCCAAGCGCGGCAGCGAAACCATGGATGGTGAGTTCAAGCGCAGCAACATTGAGCCCGGCGGCTTTGCTGAATATATCCGCGTGCCGAAAGCTCATGTTGAGCACACCGTGGTGGCCATTCCGCCGCATGTTCCCGATGCGCGTGCGGTGTTTATGGAACCTCTCGCCTGTTGTTTACGAGCATGGGACCGAATGAGTTTGCAAAGTGGCGATAGCGCCTTGGTGGTGGGCGTGGGCGCTGTGGGCATTTTATTTGTGCCGCTGCTGCGCGATTTTAACATCACCACACTTGTCACCGACACCAGAGCCGAACGTATTGATCTCGCCAAAATCTGGGGGGCCAAAGCAGGCAGCACCAGCGATGTGCCAGCCATGTGCAAAACCCACAGCTATGGCCGTGGTGTGGATGCCGTCATTCTCACAGTTGTGAATGAAGCCACCCTAAATATGGCGATGCACTCGGTTCGCGATGGCGGAACCATCATGATTTTTGGCGGCAAACCAAACAGCCATTTGCAATTGCCCATGTGGGATATTTGGCTGCGTGAAATCAATGTGATCACCAGCTATTCGGCAACCCCAGAAGGCCTGCACCGCGCCATGGCCATCCTCAGCGGAAAATCCTTTGATGGCATCGAAGCTTTGATCAGCCACAAAATCCCACTTGAACAAGCCCAAACCGGCTTCGAACTCGCCCATAAAGGCCAAGCTTCAAAAGTAGTGATTACGGCTGCTGCGTTATGAAATTCGCGCTTCGGCTTGAATTTTGGCAATTGTGTGTTATCTTATGTGTAGAGGTTCACACATGACAACCAATTTAGCTTTAGATCCCAAACTCCTCCAACGCGCCCTTAAGATTAGTGGCCAAAAAACTAAAAAAGCTACAGTCACTTTAGCTTTGGAAGAATTCATCGCAAAACGCAGCCAGAAAAATATGCTTGATCTGATGGGCAAACTCGAATGGGACGACACTTATGATTACAAGGTCGAACGTTCGCGCTGATGGCATTTCTTGTTGATACCAGTGTGTGGTCTTTGGCCTTGCGTCGTGATTCTGAGGTCGATGTTCCTGAAGTTAAAGCATTGAAACACGCTTTGGCCGAAGGGGGCGAAATCGTAACGACAGGATTAGTGCTGCAAGAGCTGTTGCAAGGATTTTCCGGCCCCAAAGCCAAGGTCGACATTATAGACCGTTTCAGCGCAATCCCGATTATAGCACCAGACAGAACTGATCACATCGGAGCGGCAGAATTACGAAACTTCTGTCGCCGTTCAGGTGTTCAGGTTGGAACGATTGACGCGCTTCTGGCCCAGCTCTGCATGCGACACGAGCTGAAAATCTTGACGGTTGATCAAGACTTTCACCACATCGCAAAACACACAAGCCTGAAGGTTTGGTCTTAACAGTTAATTCCCCAGCACCGCCGCTTCAAGAATATCCATGCCTTCATTGAGGATCATGTCGCTTGCTGTCAGGGGTGTGAGCAAGCGCACCACGTCGCCATAGACACCACAGGTCAAAATCAAAAGCCCACGCTCTAAACATTTTGCCGCAAGCGCTTTTGCGCCACCTGCATCGGGCTTGTTGCCGCCATGCTCGGTTACCATTTCGAACGCGCACATGGCACCTAAGCCCCGCACATCGCCAATGGGCATGCCTTTCTTCTTGGCTTTGATCGCATTGAGGCGCTGCATCATAAACGCACCCTGCTTCATCGATTTTTCCAGCAAGCCTTCGGTCTCAAAAGCCTCGAACACGCCAAGCGCTGCCGCACAGGCAATGGGGTTACCAGCATAAGTGCCACCGATGGCTCCAGGATCAGGCGCATCCATAATCTTGGCGCGGCCCGTGACGGCAGCCAGCGGAAAACCACCAGCAAGAGATTTAGCTGAAGTCACCAGATCAGGCTCCACACCGAAATGTTCCATCGCGAAGAATTTTCCAGTGCGGCCAAAGCCGGATTGAATTTCATCGGCGATCAGCAGAATGCCATGTTCATCGCAAAGCTGGCGCAAGCGCACCATCAGTTCTTTAGGCGCAATATAAAAGCCACCTTCGCCCTGCACAGGTTCAATAATAATGGCGGCCACGCGTTGCGGCTCCACATCGCATTTGAACAGCAGCTCAATGGCATGAATGGAATCTTCAACTGAGATACCTTTGTGCTCCACTGGAAATGGCACATGCCAAATGCCACCGGGCATCGGCCCGAATTTCGCTTTGTAAGGAGCAACCTTGCCCGTCAGCGCCATGCCTAACAATGTGCGGCCATGGAAACCACCATGAAAGGCAATTACATCAGAACGGCCCGTATAGCTGCGCGCATATTTAACCGCATTCTCAACCGCTTCAGCACCGGTTGTCACCAAGGCTGATTTCTTCTCGCCAGAAATTGGCACAACGGCATTTAATTTTTCGCACACTTCAATGAAAGGCTCATAGGGCATTACCATAGCACAAGTGTGGGTGAATTTTTCGAGTTGCTCATAGACCCGCTTCATCACAAGGGGATGGCGATGCCCGGTGTTAACCACGGCAATGCCGCCACCAAAATCCACATAGCGATTGCCTTCAATATCCCAGATCTCAGAATTCTCAGCCTTGGCCGCCATCACCGCAGCCCCCATGCCAATACCGCGCGAAACAGCCTTAGCGCGGCGTTCAACCCAGGCCTTGTTAGAACCAGCGGGTTGCGTGTGGATGGGTGCGTTCATGATAATTCTCCAAAATGATAAAACACCATCTAACCCAGTTGACCTTTGCCCCGCAAACGGATTCAGTGGGGCCAGAAAAAGGGACTCATAATGAAAAAAGCCCAACTCACTGATATTCATCTGCCAGATTTTGGCGCGCCCAAAACCGAACCCCTCTTATCCCCCGAAATCTATGTGCAGCGCCATCAACAGCTGCTCGCCCGCATCGCCACCAACAATCTGGATGCGATGGTAATCTATGCTGATCGTGAACACGCCGCCAATATGCAATGGGCCACTGGCTATGATCCGCGCTTTGAGGAGGCTTTATATGTGGTGGTGCCAGGCCGCAGGCCAACGCTCTTTGCGGGCAATGAAGGTTTTCCCTATGCCGAAATTGCGGGTGGAGATTTTACCCGAGTACTTTGGCAACATTTAAGCCTCATGGGCCAACCCCGAGACAAAGATCAGCCCCTCGCAACACCTCTGAAAGCCGCAGGCCTCGAACATAATATGCAGATCGGTCTTGCCGGATGGAAAGGCTTTGAAACCGAGCAGGGTGCTTTCAATCCACATTGGTTTGAAACCCCGCATTATCTGGTGGAGCAGCTTAAAACATTCGGCCCGGTGATCAATGCCGCGCAGATTTTCATGCACCCCACATCGGGCTTAAGAGTGATCAATGAAGCAGCACAAATTGCCCGCTTTGAATATGCCGCAACGCTGTCATCAAATGCCATTCGCAATTTCGTTTTGGGTGCCAAGCCCGGCATGACTGAATATGAAGCCTGCCGAAATTTGGGTCTGGAAGGCTTTCCGCAATCCACCCATGTCAATATGTGTGCAGGCCCCAGAGCCAAATATGGCCTGCCCAGTCCATCAACGCGCAAGATCGAAAAGGCTGATCCCATCGTAGTGGGCCTCGGCCTCGTTGGCGCATTGAATTGCCGCGCTGGCTTCATGGTGGCACAAGCCAGCGAGCTGCCGCCTTCTATTCAAGATTATGTGCCAAAGCTTGTAGCGCCTTATTTTGAAGCGGCTGTGGCTTGGTATGAAACCGTGGGCATCGGTGTTGAAGGCGGAGCGATTTATAATGCGGTGATGCGCCATGTAAGCGATAAGTTTTTCGGCATCGGCCTCAACCCCGGCCATTTGATCCACCTAGAGGAATGGCTTCATTCCCCCATCAAAGCCGGAAGCCAGATGAAGCTGGCCTCCGGCATGGCCCTGCAATGCGACATCATCCCTGCCACCGGAACCGATTATTTCATGTCAAACATCGAAGATGGTATTGCGCTGGCCGATGAGAGTTTGCGCGATGAAATCAAAACCCATTATCCCGAAGCCTGGCAAAGAATAACCAGCCGCCGCAGCTTTATGATAGAAACCCTCGGCATAAATCTAAAACCCGAAGTGCTGCCGCTGAGCAACATGGCCGCATGGTTGCCCCCATTTTGGCAGTCCCCCAACAAGGCGATGGCAATGCGGTAAAGGACAATGCAAACAAATAGCTACGCACTTCAGCAGCGCACATCTCTGAGAAAGGATTTGACCAACTCTCATTTCATGGTTCAGATAATACTTCACGATGAATCGCTAAGCTAATTGGAACATTTGATATGTATTCTGCTTATTTGAATGCCTTTCTAAGGCGGAAAGGCGTGAATTATTAATGAGTATTCCACCCACT
>JANYGE010000140.1 GCA_025362535.1 Hyphomicrobiales bacterium | reverse complement strand
CGTGCCATCAAGCCCCAGCAAACGCCGCACATCAGCCTTCTTGCTTGAGGCTTTAGCCTCATCAACTCCAGGGCCACGGATTTCCAATTCTTCCGCATTGATCAAGGCAATCAAAGTCCAACGCGCGATACTAAACCACTGCTCATCACCTTGGCGCACCGCAGGGCCCAAAGGTTCTTTTGAAATCACGTCGGGAAGTATGATGTAATCATCAGGCTTTGTCAGCTTCAAACGCGCCGCATAGAGCTGTGATTGATCGGCCGAATAGGCATCGCACTTATTGCCATCCTTGCTTTGAAAAGCCGTCACCAGTTCATCAATCGTGCCAAATGAAACTGGCGTAAATGTCATTTCCTTTTCACGGAAAAAATCTTCCAGATTGGCTTGCGTTGTTGTGCCACTCAGAAAACAAATCGCCGCCTGCGTGAGATTAAAAACCGAATTCACACCAATGGATTTATTCACCATAAAGCCTTGGCCATCATGATAGCTCACACCCACAAAACGGAATGCCATTTTGGTTTCACGTTCCATGGTCCATGTGGTGTTGCGCGCCAGAATATCCACTGCACCAGATTTCAAAGCATCAAACCGATCCTTAGTGGTGAGCGGCACATAATCCACTTTCTCAGGATCACTCAAAACCGCAGCAGCAACGGCACGGCAATAATCGACGTCGAAGCCAGCCCATTTGCCATCTTCACCTTTAAGCGCAAATCCCAACAATCCAGCATTCACACCGCACAGCAACTTACCCCGCGCTTTCACGTCTGAAAGCGTAGAAGCAGCAGCCAAGCCACTCATCATAAAAAAGCAGAAAATGATCGAAAGCGTTTTGCGCATGAACCGAATCCATTTGTTAAGGTTTTAGTCTAGCGAGAAGCAATCGCCGCCGCAATTGCATCTACCGTAGTATAAGTTTCGACCTTAGGCTTGAGCGGTCGCGCAATCATGACAACTGGAATGCCCAAGCTTCGTGCAGCTTCCAGCTTAGCCGCAGTCTCGCGCCCTCCTGCATTCTTGGTAACCAAATGTGTTATTCCGTGCTGTCTCATCAAAGCCAATTCGTCCGCCATGGCAAAAGGTGGGCGTTGCAAAACCAGATGCCAGTTTTCTGGCAAAGCTTCATCAGGCGGTTCAATCATCCGCCCCACACCAGAAAGGTCAGACCGCGATATGAACACTGCGACCTCCTTTCGCCCTATTGTGAGCAACACGTTGGAACCACTTGGTAACGCCGCCAACGCAGCCTTATTATCTTGAACATCAATCCAACGATCCTGCGGCAACGGCGACCAAGCGGGGCGCTCTAATCTCATAACATTCGCAGATGCCTCAGATGCATGAGCGGAAATCACAGCAGCAAATGGATGTGTAGCATCAACCAACACATCAATTTCTTCTGCTACTAAATACTCTCGCATTCCCTCAACACCACCAAACCCACCAACGCGAACTTTGCCCTCTGGCAAAATCGGATTTTCGGTAACGCCAGCAAAAGATGAGGTCACATCGATACCAATACGTACCAATCGATTTGCCAACATGCGAGCCTCTTTGGTGCCGCCCAAAATGAGAACCTTACGTGGCATGAGCAATAATCTTCCCTACGCGATCAATGATAATTACATCAGCAACAGAACTTCCATCAAGAACGCGGCGCACATGGTGCAGCGCTTCAGCTGCAACAATTTGCGCAATTCCATTGCCTGCTATGTCCAAAACTTCCATAGCCGTATTCGCCGCCAAAACCTGTTCACGTAAAGAAACATCAACACGTTTCGCCAGCCACGCAAAATCCACTTGTGATCGTCCAGAATGCAAATCCATCGCTCCCTGCGCAAGCTTCACCATCTTGCCAAAACCACCGCCAATGGTCACACGCGGCACCGGGTTGACCCTCAGATATTTCAAAACCCCACCCGCAAAATCCCCCATGTCGAGCATCGCTTCCAGTGGCAAGCCAAAATGCGCCCGCACGGCATCTTCGGAAGTAGACCCTGTGCATCCGGCCACGTGGTAAAGCCCCATGGCGCGCGCCACATCAATGCCACGGTGAATGGAAGCAATCCACGCCGCACAGGAAAATGGATGAACAATTCCGGTGGTGCCTAAAATAGAAAGCCCACCAATAATACCAAGCCGTGGGTTCCAGGTTTTCTCGGCAAGGGCTGCCCCACCCGGAATCGAAATTTCAATTTCCACATCTCCACCGCCAAGCTCGGCAATCACCGCCATCATCATCTGGCGGGGGATAGGGTTTATCGCAGGTTCACCCACCGCAATTGGCAAGCCGGGCTTGGTCACCATGCCAACACCAGCACCTGCCTTGAAGGTTACACCCCTACCGAACCGACGTACCGTGGCAATCACTGTAGACCCATGCGTCACATCCGGGTCATCGCCAGCATCTTTCACAATGCCAGCCCGCGCATAAGCCTCACCTTTTTCTTCGAAACATAATGCAAATGAGGGTTGTTCGCCTTTCGGCAATGTTATAGTCACCGGATCAGGAAATGTGCCGCTGAGCAATGCCGTATACGCAGCCTTCACTGCCGCAGTCGCACATGCCCCCGTGGTCCAGCCGCGCTTTAAACTCGCTTGAGGCTTCTCAATTCTCATAAGTGAACTGTATAAGGAAACATGCGCCAAACACAAACCAACAACTTTGCCAAATTGGACCGGGAAGATTTTCCGCAGTTCCACGGCGGATGGGTGTGGCTTGTGGGTGCGGGGCCGGGTGCCCCCGGCCTCATGTCACTGCTGGCCTATCACGCCATGCAGCACTGCGACATTGTGGTTTATGATGCATTGGTGAACCCTGATATTTTGCGCTGGGTGCCTGAAGGTGTGGATAAGGAATATGCCGGAAAGCGCGGCGGCAAACCTTCGCCCGAACAAAAAGACATTTCACTCAGGCTCATTGAGTTGGCCAAAGCCGGAAAGCGCGTGCTGCGTCTCAAAGGCGGCGACCCCTTTATGTTTGGTCGGGGCGGTGAAGAAAGCCAGACGCTGGCCAAAGCGGGGGTGCCCTTTCGCATCGTGCCTGGAATCACCGCAGGTGTAGGTGGTCTTGCCTATGCAGGCATTCCAGCAACTCACCGCGATACCAACCATGCGGTGATCTTTTTAACCGGCCATGACGCCACTGGCAAAATGCCCGCCAATGTCAACTGGCAAGCCATCGCCACTGCGGCACCGGTGATCGTGATGTATATGGGGGACAAAAATTTGGGCGAAATCGCTGCTGCGTTAATTGCCGCAGGTCGCCCCGCAGATCATCCAGTTACCATTGTTTCAAACGCTTCACTTCCCATACAGTCGGTGGTCAGCACCATCCTCAGCCAAGCAGGCGATTATGTAAAAACCCACGAGCCACCCACCCCGGCAATCGTGGTTATCGGCCATGCCAGTGATTGGCGTCCGCTCTTGGATTGGTATTCGCCAGAGTTGATGGAGAATAAGCTTGGGTAGTTTTAATACGCTCAATGCTTCCTTTTTCTGTCATCCCGACGCAAGTCGGGACCCAGACTTTCAACAAACACCGATCTTGCATTTCTGGGTCCCGACTTGCGTCGAGATGACAGTGTAAAAATGAAAACCATCATCATAGCCGCCCCAAATTCCGGCTCTGGCAAAACGCTGATCACCCTCGGCCTCATCCGCGCGTTTAGAAACAAAGGCCTGAAAATAGCCTCTGCCAAAATCGGGCCTGACTATATTGACGGCCGTTTTCATGAAGCAGCTTCGGGCCAGCCCTGCATCAATCTTGATTATTGGGCCATGGGTTTCGAGGTCTGCGCTGCACGATTGGCGGAACTCGGCAAAGGCCAAGACCTTGTAATCATCGAGGGCGTTATGGGCCTGTTCGATGGTCCAGATGGAGCAAAGGGGTCAACCGCTGATCTCGCCGAAAAGCTCGGAATTCCAATCGTACTCGTGGTTGATGCCGCTCGCCAAGCCCAATCCATTGCAGCTTTGGTACAGGGTTTTACGAATTTTAGGCCAAGCCTGAATTTTGCAGGCCTCATTCTCAACCGTGTGGCCAGTGATCGCCACATGAGTCTCTTGCTGCGCGCGCTTGCCAAAAACGCGCCTAAAATCCTAGGGATAATGCGGCACAACGACTCACATGTTTTGCAATCACGCCATCTAGGTTTGGTACAAGCCATGGAGAATCAAGAACTTGAGGCCTTTATTGAAACTGTTGCCACAGGAGTTGCACGTGAAACAATTCTTGACAGATTCGTCGAATCAGCTTTCGATTTCACGAATCAATTTCAGATCAGCGAGTTTGATCTGCCGCCGCTAGCCCAAACCATTGCCGTCGCCCAAGATATAGCCTTCGCTTTCGCCTATCCACATTTTCTGAACGGGTGGCGTAATGCCGGAGCAGAACTTTCATTCTTTTCGCCCCTGAACAATGAAGCCCCGAAGGGGGATGCTATTTTCCTGCCTGGGGGATATCCTGAACTCCATGCCGGGAAACTAGCCTCCAACAGCAAGTTCCTTGATGGCCTTCGCCAATTCAGAGGCCTGATTTATGGCGAATGCGGGGGTTATATGGTTCTGGGCGATGGCCTGATCGACAAAGATGGTACCAAACACGCCATGGCTGGCCTGTTGCCCCTCACCACCAGTTTCGCCACTCGCAAACTCACATTGGGTTACCGTCAATTGTTCCCGCTGACGGGGCCTTTCAAACAAACCATGCGCGGCCACGAATTCCATTATTCCACAATAGAAAACCAAACCAGTGGTGCGCCATTGTTCCACGCCCAAGATGCAAGCGGCCATGACATTGGTCGAATCGGCCAGCGCGTGGGCCAGGTCATGGGCTCTTATGCCCATATCATCAGCGTGGCCCCCTAATGCCCGCCAAAGCTATCATGTTCCTCGGCACTGGCTCAGACGTCGGGAAATCTCTAGTCGTAGCTGGCATTGCCCGTGCCTTGGCCAATCGGGGCTGGCGCGTGGCCCCGTTCAAGCCGCAGAATATGTCAAACAACGCCGCAGTCACAGCCGATGGTGGTGAAATTGGCCGCGCCCAAGCCCTGCAAGCCCGTGCCGCCCGTATTCCGACAACGATCCATATGAATCCTATATTGCTCAAGCCTGAATCAGAGATTGGTGCGCAGGTCATTGTACAAGGCCAGCGCAAGGCAACACTCAAAGCCCGCGATTTCTTCCGTGAACGCCCCCGCTATATGCCAGCCATCCTCGAAAGCTTCCGGCTTCTAGCCGAAACCTGTGATATAATCTTGGTTGAAGGCGCTGGCAGCCCCGCCGAAGTGAATTTGCGTGAGGGTGATTTGGCTAATCTGGGTTTTGCTGAAGCGGCTTGCATTCCTGCCTTGTTGATTGGCGATATTCACCGTGGCGGCGTAATTGCCTCCATCATCGGTACATTTGCAGTGCTAAGCGAAACTGATCGTAATCATATAAAAGGATTCATAATCAATAAGTTCCATGGTGATCCGCACTTATTTGATGAAGGCAGGCTGTATCTTGAAAGCCACACCGAAACGCCCTGCCTCGGCGTGATCCCGCATTTTGCTGCTGCCTCAAATCTGCCGGCTGAAGATGCAGTAACTTTGGAGCATATGATCACAACTGATTCTAAAGGTTTGAAAATCTGCGTTTTGCGTCTGCCCCGCATTGCAAATTTTGATGATCTTGATCCCCTGCGCTTGGAACCTGGCATCACTGTGCAGTTCCTGAATGCTGGCGAAGCTATTCCCGGAGATTGCACTTTGGTCATTATCCCGGGCAGCAAATCGACCATGGCGGATCTCAAGGCCTTGTGTGAGGCAGGCTGGGATATTGACCTAAAAGCCCATGTCCGGCGTGGCGGCCGCGTTCTCGGCCTTTGTGGCGGCTATCAAATGTTGGGCCGCACGATCCATGATCCTGAAGGTCTCGAAGGCCCAGCAGGCAGTGTTGAGGGTCTCGGCCTGCTCAATGTGGAAACCACCCTCCTCGCTGGAAAAACCGTCACCGAAACTGAAGCTATGCATGCCCTCTCCGGCCAGCTCATCACCGCCTATGAAATTCATTTGGGCGAAACCGCAGGCCCCGATTGTGCCAGACTCTTTGCCCAAACCGCCAATGGCCCCGAAGGTGCGACCAGCCCCGATGGTCGGGTGACTGGAACCTATCTCCACGGATGTTTTTCCGCCGATGGCTTCCGGCAAGCCTTTCTTAAATCTTTAGGTGCACCACCATCTGATCTCAATTTCGATTATTTGATTGATAAAACCTTGGATGATTTGGCAGCACATTTGGAAACCTGTTTAGACATCGATAAAATTCTGGAGCTGGCGCAATGAATAATTTTGCCCTCGCCGCCCTCGTTCTGGTCATCGAAAGCTTGGTTGGGTTTCCCCCAACGCTCCATAAGTTGATAGGCCATCCGGTCGAGTGGATCGGCAAGCTGATCAGCTATATTGATGAAGGTCTCAACGACCCTGAAGTTGATGCAACTGAAAACCGCCGCCATGGTATTCTGGCGATCATCTTACTCTGCGCTGCGGTTGGCATTCCAGCTTGGATCCTGGCCAAAACACTTTCACAATACTCGTATGGCTGGGTGATCAATGTGGCGATCGCCACAGCCTTTATTGCGCAAAAGTCTCTGCGTGATCATGTGAGTGCCGTGGATCGCGCTTTGGGGCAATCCCTGCCCGCTGCCCGCATCGAAGTGGCAAAAATTGTCGGGCGCGATCCTGAAACTTTGGATGAAAGCGGCATCGCCAAAGCCGCCCTCGAAAGCCTTGCGGAAAACACGGCTGATGGGATCACCGCACCAATATTCTGGTATGCACTGCTCGGCCTGCCCGGCCTCGTCATTTACA
>JANYGE010000113.1 GCA_025362535.1 Hyphomicrobiales bacterium | reverse complement strand
TTGAAAGTCTGGGTCCCGACTTTCGTCGGGATGACAACGTGCAGGTTGAAATCAAACAAGCTTCGCCACCCGCTCCCACTCTTCCGCAATCGTAGCAGCACGTCCGCCACCTACTCTGCGATACCAATAGGCGGCATTGCTGTCATCGCCTTCAATCCAGTGGGCCAGCGCGTGCACCAGATCATATTCGCGTGTGCCTTCGGATTGTTGGCACAGCGCATGGGCTTTTTCCCACTCTGGCCCCATCGCAAGCCCTCCCTTCTTCAGCCACCACAGCGCTTGCTGTGGAGCGGTGAGATCGACGGGCGGCGTGGTGCCAGCTTGTGAGATGCGTTCAATAAAAGACATGGGGCCAGTCTAGCAGGCCCCATGTCAAATTCCAGTGGCTGATTTAAAGCAGCCACTTATGATAGTGTTGATTAGTGCGCAGGGTGCAGCGTCAAGCTGCCAATGCCAGCAGCCACATTCAGGCCAGTCTGGGCTTGCAAGCTGATCGGTTGCAAATTGATGCCTTTCTTAAATCCACCAACCAGCACATTGGCACCAAGGCCAATACCAACTGTGGCTTCGGCGCTCACGCCTGTATAGCTGCCCTTCAAGGCATCACGGCCAAGTTTGCCTGGTGCGAACACGGCCCAAGCCAGAACAGTTTGATCGGTTACACCAATATCAACCCCAAGCTTTCCAACCGTGCCAACATAATGCTCAGCGCGCGAGCCATTGGATTTAAAGGTGCAAACGGCATCCTTGGATGAGCCGATGATAAAGCCTACACCACCCTCAACATTGCACGTCAAAACGCCAATCTTAATACCAGAACCAGCATGCGCAGCAGACGCAAATGCGAGAAGTGAGGCAGCAGCGCAAACGATAAGTTTCTTCATTTTGTTATTTCTCCTGAATCTAACGGGGTGGGTCTCTGCGTTTAATATGACCAGAATGTGGCGCTTCTACAAGGCGGTTTGACGCGCACTGGTTCATTCCCACCCATTCCATGCGAGCATTCCTGCATTGCATCGATTGCATGCGTTAGCATCCTGAAAGAAGCGCATAAGCGCCTCCTTTGCTGCACTGCAGCATTAATGGGAATTAACGTAATGACCACCACACCAACCACGGGTGAGGATACCGACGACGCCTCACTTCAGCGGCACGGCCATTTAGCGCCAAGTTCATTTCTAATGCTGGCAATAGGCTCCATCGGCGTTGTTTACGGTGATATTGGCACCAGCCCCATTTACGCCTTTCGGGAAGCCATCAAAGCCTCAATTGGCAGCACTGGCACTGTTTCAGCACCACTGGTGTTTGGTATCCTATCGCTCATTATCTGGGCCTTGCTGCTGGTTGTCACGCTTAAATATGTGGTACTCATTCTCAACGCTGATAATCACGGCGAAGGAGGCATATTGTCTCTTATGGCGCTGGCGCAACGCGGGCGCGGCAAATTTTTTCTGATCATTCCGGTGCTGGGCATGATTGGTGCGGCCCTATTTTATGGCGATGCGATGATTACCCCGGCGGTTTCAGTTCTTTCGGCTGTCGAAGGCATGAGCATCGTCACCCACAGTTTTGATCCTTATATTTTACCGATCACACTGGCCATATTGGTTATGCTCTTTGCCGCTCAATCCTATGGCACGGCCAAAGTGGCGCAGTTATTTGGCCCCATCACCATGATTTGGTTTGCGGTTCTAGCCTTGGCCGGACTGGTGCATATTGTGGCCTACCCCACCATTCTTCTGTCCGCCAATCCGCTTTACGGTTACGAGTTTCTCAAGGCCAATGGCCAGATTGGCATGTTGACTGTGGGCGCGGTGTTTCTAGCCGTCACTGGTGGTGAGGCACTTTATGCTGATCTTGGGCATTTCGGAAAAAGCCCAATTCGCTATGCATGGCTGGTTGTTGTTCTGCCTGCTTTGCTTTTAAACTATTTGGGCCAAGGCGCACTGTTAATGACAACCCCTTCTGCTCTCGAGAATCCATTCTTTCTGATGATGCCGCAATGGGCGTTGCTGCCCATCGTAATATTGGCCACTGCGGCCACCATTATTGCCAGCCAAGCCGTGATCACCGGCGCCTTTTCATTAACCCGCGAAGCCATGCAACTTGGGCTTTTGCCGCGCATGCAGGTGGTCTTCACCAGTGCCTCAACGGCAGGCCAGATCTATATGCCGCAAGTAAATTGGATTGTGATGGTCGGCGTCATCCTGCTGGTCTTGGCATTCAAAACCTCATCTAATCTTGCCGCCGCTTATGGCATTGCCGTGTCGGGCACCATGGTGGTCACCACGCTACTGGCCATGTTTGTGGTAAAGAACCGTTGGAAATGGTCTTACCCACTCACCTTCGCCGTGTTGTTGCCTCTACTGGCGATTGACGCCACATTCTTGGG
>JANYGE010000037.1 GCA_025362535.1 Hyphomicrobiales bacterium | reverse complement strand
AGGCGAAGGCTGGTCGGGGCGGCGGGATTCGAACTCGCGACCCCCTGCGCCCAAGGCAGGTGCGCTACCAGACTGCGCTACGCCCCGACATTTCCTTGTGTGCGCTGCATAATGATTCCGCGCGAGAAGTGCAACTACTCTTCTTTAGTTTTGAAAATTCTGTGAAAAACCTTATCATTCTGATGGATACCGAGCCTTTTTACGGTTCCTGCAGCCAATTCGACCACACCTTTCACAGGTTCTTGTACACTTACCGTGTCGAGCGATTTGGGAACGGTGTTCTCGGCAATGGCGGCAATAGTGCCATCTTCGCGCACAAACAGCATATCCAGCGACATATAAGTATTTTTCATCCACATGGCGACGGGGCGCGGAGTACCAAAGTCAAACAACATGGCTTGGTCTGGCGGCATGATATGGCGGAACATCAGGCCACGTTCGCGGAGCTCAGGGGTATCGGCGATCTCTGCGGTCAGAAGCGTTGCCGCCAAATCCGTGGTGATTGTGATGGGTTCAAGCTTTGGCGGCTCTTGAGCATAAGACGCAAAAGGCCAAGCAAAAAACAACACTAAAATGAGAGCATAAACAGGTTTAAACATACGCTGCACTCACCCACAAATTCTGTCGAAAACAAGGCTAGTTGGTTAGAGGCGGACCTGAATCTAGTGAATTGCGCACTTCGGCAGCCATTTTACCACGATTGCTATCACCATAGCGCACATAGATCCAAGTATCAGGAATCAGTTCTGCCATAGCGGTTTTGCGCAGCACTTCCATGTGCACAAATATATCGCCTAAACCTTCGCCCTCACTGACAAAGCCAAAACCACGCGCACGGTTAAACCATTTCACTTTGGCACGCACCCACCCCGTGCTGGGAGCCACAGGATTATGGGTGCGGGCTTTACGCTCAACAGGATGAATGGCTGTTGATTGATCAACCGAGAGAACGCGCAAACATTGATAACCTTTTTGCCGCGCCACAACTTCGCAAGCAACCCGTGTGCCCTCTAATGGCGCTTCAAAGCCATCACGCTTGAGACAACTGAGATGAATGAGAATATCTGGTAGGCCGTTATCAGGAATAACGAAGCCATAGCCTCGACCCACATCGAACCACTTCACCAAACCATCAATGCGGATGATGTTAACGCCGTGTTCATTCTCTATGCCGTGCTGAGCTTGCTGCCCAGCTTCAGCGTTTAGCAATTCGTTCGCCGCCATTTTACTAACCCAACCCAATCCCCAAGCGGCGAGGGCCTCCTCGCCTGCTTATTAACCAACTTGCTCAAGTCTTAACGATTTGTACAGAGTTTCGTTGCAAATCACGGTGGAAAACTTGGATGCAGGGCTTGTTGATCATTGCGCTGATCGATTCAATAAAGAAATCTCAATCAAAGTCATACACTTGTTGCGGATGCTAAGTAAAATTACCGTCCATGAGTTAGATGTAGAATGAGGCGTGAGATGCGCTGCGTGGTCGGTTTATTTTTGCCACAATATTGAAAAATTTGACAAGTTGCGATTCGCAGGCGATGAACCGAAGCAACGTAAGGAAGAAAATAACATGAAATATTTACACACAATGATCCGCGTAAGCGACCTCAACACGTCGCTTGATTTTTTCACGCGCATATTGGGTTTTGTCGAAACCCGCCGCACCGAAAGCGAAAAAGGCCGCTTCACCTTGGTGTTTGTTGCCTGCCCAGAGAACCCTGAAGTTCCAGTTGAGCTTACATATAATTGGGACCCAGAAATCTATACCGGTGGTCGCAGCTTTGGCCACCTCGCCTATCAGGTCGATAACATTTACGAGTATTGCGAAATGTTGATGAAAAATGGCGTGACCATCAACCGTCCACCACGCGAAGGCCGCATGGCCTTCATTAAAACACCGGACGGAATTTCCATTGAAGTGCTGCAGAAAGATGATGGCTATTTGCCAGTGCAGGAACCTTGGTCGAGCATGCCGAATATTGGAACTTGGTAAGAGTTAGGCCGCACAAACATATCGTGCGGCCTTTTTAATTACATGCCCATCGCGGCGCGAAGTTCGGCTTTGGCCGCTTCCATTTCTTTTAAGAAATCAGCGTTGTGAAGCATTGCATTGCCAACTGCAGCGCCAGCCATTTTAGAGGCTTCGAGATCGCTTTCGTAATGAACACCGACCACAAAGCGGCTCTGACCATATTGAACAGCACGTGCCATGAATGCATCCTTCTTTTCAGGAATCATTTTTGACAGGGTGATACCTAACAACATACCAAGTGTGGCATGGCCGGATGGATAAGATCCCGATGAGGAAAGCTTGATCAGAGGCTTAATTGTTGCGTCCGCTAATGGTGGCCGTGGGCGGTTCCAAAGTTTCTTCGCAGGATCAACAGTTGCACCTTCAGTTGCCGCGACACGTTCAAAGAACTTCGCTGCCATCGGCACTTTAGCCGGATCAAGCTTTAAGCCCATGCCGTCCAAGAAACGGAAAACTGATTCTTCATCATCAGCGATAGCAAAATTTGCTTGTTCATCGGTGCGGGTGGCTTCCATGACATGGTAGGCTGCAATTTCAGCCTTGGTTATCGGACTGTCTTGTGCGGGTGGGGCTGGGATTAAGTCTAACAATGCCACATCAGCGTCTGTAACGAAGGGTTTTGCGTCTTCAGCAAAACTTGGTGCAGCGTTGATCAAAATAGCGCCTGCCAACATGGCAATGGCGAAACGACGAGAAATTGTGTTCATGTTTGCGTCCTGTTCAAAGTGATTGGTGAGACGCGCGATTGGTAAAAACTTTGAGTGTCAGATTGATGACGCTTAAATGCGCCAAATACCCGCAACAAAATAAGCTTCGTTTTCTACCGGCCAAGGTGGCATGGTGGTGCCAATGGCAATGAGCGGATCAGTGCCGTCATTGCGAAATTGAAAATGAGTGCCCACTGGAATTGAAATTGAGAGGCCGGGGAGGATTTGAACAATCTCCTCGGCTTTTTCATTTTTCCGCCAGATTTGCCCCTGCCCTGCGGTAAAGAACCAAAGCTCTTCGACAGTACGATGTGCCACGGCGATTGAAATTTTTCCGGCTGGCAAAAGAAATTGCGCCATTGAACCGCGAGCCGTTGCAGCGAGGATGCGCACTTCAGAACCATCGGGTGCCATGGCATCGGCATCCTTTGAAATCTGGCGCGTGATCACGGCATCAATTGCCCACCATTAACCTCAATCACTTGCCCAGTGACGTAACCAGAGGCCTTGTCGCTGGCGAGATAAAGGAAGGTTCCGGTGCAATCATCAGCCAAGCCCAAGCGCTGCATCGGAATTGTTTTGGCAACAGCGGCGCGTTTTTCAGCGGTGGAGAACCGGTCATGGAAGGCCGTGTGGATGGTGCCGGGAGATACGCAATTTACGCGGATGTTGAAATCAACCAATTCCTTCGCAATGGTTTTGGTGAAGGCGGAGACAAAACCTTTGGCCCCAGCATAGACACTGCCGCCGGGGCTTGCACCATTGCGGGCCGCAATTGATGTGACGTTTATAATATTGCCGGATTTCTGCTGCTTCATGTGGTCGGCAGCAATGCGACAGCAATGAATAAGTTGCCGACAATTGAGATCAAACACCTTGTCGATAAAATCATCATCCAGCGCATCCAACTGCGTGCGCGCTACGAGGCTTCCGGCATTGTTCACCAAAACATCTATGCGACCAAATTCTTTGAGCGCAGCATCGATGAGTTTCTGTGGAGCAGCTTTCTGCGTGAGGTCAAGCTTGAGCGTTTTAATGCCCGCAGCTTCGATAGCCTTCAACTCTTCGCCACCACCCAAATATTGCGCAAATACTTTTGCACCTTGGGCAGCAAAACCCAAGGAGGCCGCGCCACCAATACCAGTAACACCACCCGTGACGACGACGACTTTGTTTTTGAGATCTATGAACATGGAAA
>JANYGE010000007.1 GCA_025362535.1 Hyphomicrobiales bacterium | reverse complement strand
GGCCTTAGGCATGCGGGCAAAAGACGAGAACTCATCCACAATCCGCCCAAGATCACCCACCTGCCTGATAATCGTATCAGTGCATTGTTCGAAAACATCACGGTCGGTTGTGATCTGTTTTAAATACTTACGCTTCAAGCGTTCGGCAGAAAGTTGAATTGGAGTAAGTGGGTTTTTGATTTCATGGGCAATGCGCCGCGCAATATCAGACCAAGCAGAATTGCGTTGAGCCGACACCAGTTGTGTAATATCATCAAAGGTCAAAACATAACCATGTTCGGCATTATCAGTGCGTTCTGTGGTCAAACGCACAATAAAACTTAAATCCTGTCCTGAGATTTGCATATCAACTTGGCCTTCAGCCATGCCCTGCGGACGTGACAAAGCCGCTTCATACACAGCACCCATATCCGGTAAAACATCTATGAGCCCATAGCCCAATAATTCAGATTCCGTGCGCCCCAACAAACTCAACGCTGATCTATTGACCAGCGAAATCCGGTGTTCCGCATCAATACCAATAACACCTGCCGTTACCCCTGAGAGCATCGCTTCGGTAAAGCGCCTGCGATTATCCAAAAGCTCATTGGTTTCCACCAGCTGATCCTGATGCAAACGCACTTGATCCGTCATCATGTTAAAGGTTTGAGACAGGGTCATCAAATCACCCGGGCCGTCGATCACATTTACTTTCGCGTTAAAATCACCCTGCGCGACATTACGTGCGGCCTCGAGAAGCCGCACGATCGGGGCCACCAACCGATCCGAAAACCACATGCCCACCCAAATCGAAGCCAACAAAAACACCAAACTAACCAAGGCGTAAACCAAAGCGAACGTAAGTTGAACACCCACACGTTGCTTCAACAACTTGTCGTATTCAGCTTTCGCATCTTGCGTTTTTGTCAGCTGATCAATGACAATGGGTGAGAGAATGCGGTATGCATAAAGATATTGCGATGGATAACCCTGCAACTTCATCAAAGCACGGACTAAATTGCCGCCCCGGCCCGGTGACATCAAAACAATTTCACCTTTGTCTGCCTTAGCCATTGCCTCTGGAGAGGGAACAATAAATTTTATTTTATCAGATGCGGTAATATTTGCCTGAATTTGTTTGGTGGAAGAATCAAAGACATAAAGAGCTGCCAAATTTCGGATCGCTGCATGGCGCGCCACACGTTGCAAATAAGTTGGTCGATCATCGTTGAACATGGGCAACTGTTGCACCAAATCAGTCGATATATTAGCCAAATCCGTGCGCGTCGCTTCTGAGGCATTCTGTACATAAGCATCAGCCACCGAGGCTGCTGTTTCCACAATGGCGCGGGTGCGCTCTGAAAACCACGCATCAAGACCACGATTGAGTGTAACCGCTGCAAACACCGCAACCAGAATTGCCGGCATAAGGGCCACCATGCTGAACAGGGAAATGAGACGAATATGAAGGCCAGTTCCCGGTGTGCCGCGCCTGCGCTCCAATAGCAAATAGAAAATCTGCCCACCAATCATTAAACCCATGAGACAAACCAAAACCGTATTGGCGAAAATCAACCCATCAATGATGGGTCCGGTGGGCTTTATCGGTGTCACGCCTGTAAGTAAAAGGAAGGTGATGAGGCCCGTTAACGTGCTGAGCACCACAAGGCTGAGCGCTGCCCAACCGGGAAGACCACGCAAGCGTCTCGAAATTTGAATATCGGGGCGTTTCAACATATGTCGAGTTTAGCACGACACTGTGGCAAGAAATCAACAGCTAATGTGATAAATTTACTACGCTTTGCAGCTTAATCTCATACCTATGAAATACCACGCATCACATTGATATGACGTTCTTTTAGCTTCGCACGTAGCGTATTGCGGTTGATGCCGAGGAGGTCAGCTGCCCGCAATTGATTGCCATTTGTGGCCTGTAAACTGGCCCGCAGCAAAGCTGGTTCAATCTCCGCCAACACCCTTTCATACAGCCCCTCAGGCGGTAAAACGCCCGCAAAGGAAGCAAAATAGCTCATGAGGTATTTTTCCATATAGCGAGGCAAATTATCTGGGGAAACTTCGTCACCATCCCGCGCTTCTACCGAACCTTGATCTGAAAGTTCACGCTCAACCGAGGCACCAGAGATCACATCATTCACCTCCATCGCCATCAAGCGCTTGATCAGGTTTTCCAGCTCACGCACATTGCCCGGCCAACGATGCCCTTTGAGACGTTCAATGGCTTCCGCCGAAATATCCTTATGAGGCAAACCAAGTTTGGCACCACCTTCAAGAAAGAAACGCACTAGATCAGCAATATCTTCGGTGCGTTCGCGAAGCGGTGGCAAGCGCAGCAACACAACATTCAACCTGAAATACAAATCTTCACGGAACAGGCCTTGATTAATCAAACGCCGCAGATCGCGGTGGGTGGCCGCAATAATACGCACATTGGTTTTAATCGGCGAGGTGCCCCCCACCGTGGTGTACTCACCTTCCTGCAGCACACGCAGCAGACGTGTCTGCGCTTCGAGCGGCATATCGCCGATTTCATCAAGAAAGAGGCTGCCACCTTCAGCCTGTTCGAAACGCCCAGCCATGCGCGAATTAGCTCCCGTAAAGGAACCTTTCTCGTGACCAAAAAGCTCTGATTCAATCAACTCGCGAGGGATCGCTGCCATGTTCACGGCAACAAAAGCGCCCTTTTTGCGTTTGCTATAATCATGCAGCGCACGGGCCACCAGTTCTTTGCCAGTACCACTCTCGCCAACAATGGTCACCGTTAAATCGGTCTGGGTCAACCGCGCTATCATTCGGTAAATATCTTGCATGGCAGAGGAGCGACCGATGATCGGCAAATTCTCGGATTTCTCTGGAATTTTGGTGGTGGCTGATTTCTTCAGCTGCTCAAGCGCGCGCGCCACGGTTTGTATGAGCGCATTAATATCAAAAGGCTTCGGCAGATAATCATAAGCGCCAAGCTCCGCCGAACGAATGGCGGTCATAATGGTGTTCTGCGCACTCATCACAATCACCGGAAGATTGGGTCGCAGTTTTTTAATGCGCGGCAAAACATCAAACACATTTTCATCCGGCAAAACCACATCCGTTACAACAATATCGCCTTGCCCATCAGACACCCATCGCCACAAATTTGTAGCGGTCGAAGTAGCACGCACAGAATATCCGGCCCGCGTGAGCGCCTGTGTGAGTACCGTCCGAATGGCACTGTCATCATCAACCAAAAGAACCGTTTTTACATTCATGACGTCAGTCCTTTTCTATCCGGTGCAGCATCATTGCCTTTGATCAAAGGCAGCAGAACGCGGAATGTCGAGCCACGGTCGCGGCTTTTATATTCAACCACCCCGCCATGATCGCGAACGATCTTGGCAACCAGAGCCAATCCCAATCCTTTGCCTTGTGGTTTACTCGTCACAAAGGGATCGAATATATGCGGCAACAATTCATCAGCAATGCCATTGCCACTATCATGCACGCACACTTCAAGGGGCAGAGAAACTTTGTCAGTTGATCCCGCAACAGAAAGCTTCATGCCAGGGCGAAACGCAGTTGTAAAAATCACTTCGCGCGGACCATCGCTTTCAAGCACTGCGTCAACGGCATTGCGCGCAAGATTTAAAAACACTTGCACCAATTGATCATGATTGCCATTAACCGCCGGAAGCGAGGGATCATAGTCCTCATGCAGCACCACACCACCTTCGCCACTGGCCATGATCAGCGCCTTTACGCGGTCTAAAACAACGTGAATATTAATTGATTGCCGCTCCAGAGGCCGCTCATCAGAAAACACTTCCATTTGATCAACCAGATCACGAATCCGGTCCGTCTCGTCACAGATCAATCGGGCCAAAGCGCGGTCGCCATCAGCGAGTCCCGGCTCTAACAATTGCGCAGCACCGCGAATTCCTGAAAGTGGATTTTTGATCTCATGCGCCAGCATAGACGCCATGCCCGAAACCGACCGTGCTGCCCCTTGATGTGAAAGCTGCATATCAAACTTATGCGCCATCGAACGGCGCAACAGCATGACCAGTATGAATCGCGGGTCTTCGCTCACCAAAGCAGTTTGCAAATCCACAATGCGCTCGCCACCCATGCGCGGCGTTCCCACAGTGATTTCATATTCATTCACCACACCACCAAGCTCACGCACTTGTTGCACGGCATGCAAAGCGGGGCTGGAAAATGGCATGAGATCAGCAAACTTATAGCGCTGCAAAACCGTTTTACTGGTTTGAAAAAAGTCTTCGCTGGTACCATTCACCATGCAAATACGATTTTCTTCATCCAATATAATTAAAGGATTTGGCAGTGAGTCAAATATGGCGCGCAAGGCCGGAAATGTTTCTGTGCTCATGCAGCCCTCGCCAACTGCTCATTATAAATGAGCGAAAGGCCAGCGCGAACGCGGGCATTATCTTTCTCCGTAAGTAAACTGCGGCGCAGCTCCTCGGTTTGCTGCGGAGATAAAAACCGCCGCTCTAAAAGCCGCGTAATGGCCCAGCCCAAATGTTTGCGGAAAGTGCGATTGCCTAACACGTCGCCATAAAGTGTAAGCGTCTCTTCCTGTTGCGACAGCAAATAAGTGCATTCCTCATCAAGGCTGGGCGCGGGTTTACCAGTACCAGATTCCAATCCTTCGGCAATCACACCGGGCCACCAGGGCCTGCCATAGGTGGAGCGGCCCAGCATCACACCATCAGCGCCAGACGCTTTCATCATAGCCTTGGCATCATCCACTGATTGCCCATCACCATTGGCTATCAGCGGAATGGAAATCACATCACGCACAGCGCGAATAGCTTTCCAATCAGCTTTACCCGTATAGAACTGGCAGCGCGTGCGACCATGCACGGTGATAAGCGCGATACCCGCATCTTGTGCGCGCTTCGCCAATTCAGGGGCGTTTAAGGAATTATCATCCCAGCCCAACCGCATTTTCAACGTAACAGGAACACGGGAAGCACTTACTGTTGCTTCAACCAACGTAATCGCATGATCAATATTGCGCATGAGCGCCGAACCGGAAAGACCACCCGTCACTTGCCGCGCTGGGCAGCCCATATTAATATCAATAATATCGGCACCCATGTCCTGCGCCACGCGCGCTCCTTCGCTCATCCACTTGGCTTCACGACCCGCAAGCTGCATCACAAAAGGCGAGAGTTTTTTTTCTCCCATGGCGCGGCGCATCATATCAGGGCGTTCGCGCACCAATTCTTCACTGGCTACCATTTCAGAAACGACCAAGCCTGCACCCGCCGCATGGGCTACGGCACGAAAAGGCTCATCCGTTACGCCAGACATAGGAGCCAAAAACACATTATTGCGTGTCTTGATATTTCCAATAAAAATGCTCATTAATTAGGCATCTACTTTTGTGGATTAATTATTAGGCATAATAGGGTGCAATGCAGCAACGTCAAGCAGAAAACGCACGCAAAGCATTCTCATTCCGACATGAATCCTCTATGCCAAGCACATGACAGTTGCGGCAGTTATTGTGGCGGGGGGCAGCGGCCTGCGCGCTGGCGGCGGAAAGCCCAAGCAATATCAACTCATTGGTGGAAAACCAGTGATTTGGTGGACGCTGAAGGCATTCCTCGATCATCCAATGATTGGGCATGTCCAAGCTGTCGTTGGTGAAGGCCATGATGAACTATTTGCCTCTGCTACTTCTGGCTTAAAGCTTCCAAACTATGTGATAGGTGGTGCATCGCGGCAGGAATCTTGTCGATTGGGCCTTGAAGCCTGCGCTCAATATTCACCCAGCAAGGTGATGATTCATGATGCAGCCAGGCCTTTTGT
>JANYGE010000003.1 GCA_025362535.1 Hyphomicrobiales bacterium | reverse complement strand
GTTTGTGAAAAACAATGGCTGGAAAGCATTTCTTGTTTCCGAGGAAGAGACTGTAGAAGGCATTCGAGTGAGTGGGGATGATCGCAGGGTGACTATTTTTACAATGCACACAGCTGGAGGGCCAGGCGCAAGTTACACTGTAATGACAACGCCAAATAGTTTTGAGACATTGGCCTGTGGCACTTTGGAATTTCCGAAAGAACTTAATCATCCAACCTACAATGATGAGTATCTATTATTTACAGATTTTAATAGCGACGAAAGCGGCAAAGGTAGATTGATTGGCCAAGCCAGCATCGGAGAGAAGGATTATTGGTATAGCTATAACACTGAAGACTTTGGACTACACTGGTCCAATCCAATACGTTCAGATTCTAAACCAGCTTCTCCGTCCGGAGTTTTGCGTGAACCCACAAAAGTGAATTTGAAAGTGTTGTTGGACGATCTCAAAAGTTCAGTGAGATAACTCACCCAAGCCTAAACGCGCGCTCCAACATATTGAGCTGGGCGTTGATGGGGCTTTCGGTTTCGTCGTTGTTGGCGCTGCGGTTAAGCATGCTGTTCAATGTTTTGATGCGCTCGAGCAGGCGCAGGGAACGGTCAACCAAGGCACGCAAGCCATCAGGCATTTGCTCTGCACCTTTCAAATCATGGCCCCGGCCAATTTCGGCCAAGTTAATGCGGTGCTTTTCACGCAGGGCTTCATCATGGTTCATTTCGCCAGAGGCAATGGCGCGTTGTAAAAGCAACCAAGACGCCATTTGCATCAGGCGTGTGGTGAGGCGCATGGATTCAGTGGCATAGGCAATTGCGCCAGTGCGGTCGAGCACACGGGCATCTACACGACCATCGCCATCCAAATAATTCGCAGTTTCTTCAACCAGACCCATGCCTTCTTTAAAGGTTTTTTCAAATTGTTCTGAATCGGTGAATTTTGCCAGAAAATCGATGGTGCCTGACTTCATAGCCAATTGGTCTTGCATGCTTAACATCCCCTTACGCACAAACTTAAACTTTTCCCCAATCTGATCATGGTCTGAGATGCCGCAATCGTCAATATGGTCAATCAGAGTTTAACACAGCAATTATGATGCCAGAAAAAAAGCCACGTAAAAACGTGGCTTTGAGTTTAAACAGGGAGGCGTCAAACAGAGTGGACAGAAACCACTCGGAGAAACCCAGAAGCTCTGGGTTGAGATTCAAGGTAAATGTTAAGCCTTAAAAATTAGTTAATATTTGACAGAGTTCAGAGCTAGCTGCGGAAAAAAGCAGCAGCCGTGGCTTTACTCGCCTGCTTTTTTGCAATTTCAGCGCGCAACCGCGTGATCTCGGAGTCTAAAGCAATAATGCGCTGTTCCAATTCGGCCACGGAAATTGCATCTAAATTCTCGCCGATAACCATATTGGATTGGGGCCGGGGTTCATTTTCAAAGTCCATAGGGTTTGCTCCAAGAATTTGATACAATGATGCACCAGTCCCAATTCGGGCTCAAGTGTTTGATCAGGAATCCAAAAATGAAGCAAATGAAGGCGATTGCGATTGTTAACCACCAGCTGATCATGGAAAACATTGCGCGGCCAGAAGCGGGGCCCGGGCAGATATTGATAAAGGTGGCTGCTGCAGGGGTAAACCGGCCCGATATTTTGCAGCGCATGGGCGGCTATCCCCCGCCAGCGGGTGCGCCCCTCACGCCCGGGTTGGAAGTGGCGGGTGAAGTGGTGGCTGTGGGCGAGGGTGTCAAACGCTACACTCTGGGTGATCAGGTTTGCGCCTTGGTGCCGGGTGGCGGCTATGCTGAGTTTTGTGTGGCGGCGGAGGATAATGTTCTGCCGGTGCCTGCGGGTTTTTCGCTGGTGGAGGCTGCAGCACTGCCAGAGACTTATTTTACAGTATGGACCAATGTGTTTCAGCGCGGGGCTTTAAAGGCGGGTGAGACTATACTCATTCATGGTGGGTCCAGTGGCATTGGTACGACCGCGCTTATGCTGGCGAAGCATTTTGGTGCCAAGGTTATTGTGACCGCAGGCAGTGACGAAAAATGTGCTGCATGTTTGGCCTTAGGTGCCGATGTGGCGATCAATTATAAAACCTCGGATTTTGCAGTCGAGATGGAAAAGCAAAATCTGAAAGCCGATGTCATTCTTGATATGGTGGGCGGAGATTATGTAGCGCGCAATATGAAAGTGGCGGCACTGCATGGCCGCATTGTGCAGATTGCGTTTCAGAAGGGCTCAAAGATTGAGGCGGATTTTCTGCCCATTATGGTGAAGCGATTGACGTATACGGGCTCCACTTTGCGACCACGCAGTGTGGCCGAGAAAGCCATTATTGCGCGGGAGCTCGAGGAAAAAGTTTGGCCACTGCTTGCCGCTGGAAAATGCAAACCCCAGATTTTTAAAACCTTCCCGCTGGCAGAAGCAGCGGCGGCGCATGCGCTGATGGAGAGCAGTGTGCATATGGGGAAGATTGTGCTGGTGGTATAAAGTTGAAGATTGCAAACAGAAGCGTAGCAGTTGAAACGCGAAGGGTAAAGTTTTCAATTAAGTGGGGTGTCACCGTAATTCAATTAAGTGGGGTGTCACCGTAATTCACCGTAATTCTGGGGTGTCACCGTAATTCGAAAAGAGATCACAAATCATAGGCAAGAACAGCGTGGCAAACATGTTGGCGGGTAGAGGGTTGTAG
>JANYGE010000443.1 GCA_025362535.1 Hyphomicrobiales bacterium | reverse complement strand
TACTGATCAGCTGCAACGCTTTGCGGCATCGGGCTGGGCTGTTTCGCGCATTGATGGTCATGATCATGCAGCAATTGTTGGCGCTTTAGAAACAGCGCAACATGCTGATCGCCCGACCTTGATTGCTTGTAAAACTATTATTGGTTTTGGTGCGGTGAACAAGCAAGGCACCAATGGTGTGCATGGTTCACCCTTGGGTGCGGAAGAAATTGCTGTGGCGCGCAAAACCTTGGGCTGGGATGCGGCACCGTTTGTTATTCCGGCAGATATTCTTTCTGCTTGGCGCAATGTTGGTGCCAAGGGCAAGGATGCTCGTGCGGCTTGGGAAGCGCGGCTTGCCGCTTCGCCCTACAAGGCTGAATTCACCCGCTTGATGAAGGGCAAATTGCCCGCGAACTTCGAGAAGACAATTGCAGCTTATAAAAAAGAACTCGCTGCAAAACCTCCACATATTGCCACGCGCAATTCATCGCAAAATGCTTTGGATGTGATCAACCCTTGCGTGGTGGAAGCCATTGGCGGATCGGCTGATTTGACCGGTTCCAACAATACCAAGTCAAAAGATTTGAAGCCGCTCAATGCTGCTGATTATGGCGGGCGCTATGTTTATTACGGCATTCGTGAGCATGGCATGGCTGCGGCGCTCAATGGCATGGCCTTGCATGGCGGCGTTATTCCTTATGGCGGCACATTCTTCTGCTTCACTGATTATTGCCGTCCGTCGATTCGCCTTGCAGCACTTATGGGCATCCGGTCTATCTTTGTGATGACACATGATTCCATTGGTTTAGGTGAAGATGGCCCAACCCATCAACCCGTAGAACACATGGCGGCGATGCGCATTATTCCCAACCTCATCACCATGCGCCCCTGTGATGCTGTTGAAGCTGTGGAGTGCTGGCAGATTGCTTTGGAGTCTGAAAAGACGCCGAGCATTCTGGTGTTAACGCGCCAGAAGTTGACGCCTGCACGCCTCACTTATTCTGCCAAGAATCTCTGTGCATTGGGCGCTTATGAAGTTCAGCCTTCAGCCAAGAAAGCCAAGGCGGTGATTTTCGCTTCGGGTTCCGAAGTTGAAATTGCCATGGAGGCAAAAGCTGCTTTAGATAAGAAGGGTATTCCCACCCGCGTAGTTTCAGTTCCGTCGATGGAATTGTTTGAGCGCCAGAGCAAAGCTTACAAAGCCTCGGTTCTGGGCACCGAAAAAATTCGCATTGCCATTGAAGCCGGTGTTCGCACCGGTTGGGACAAGTTTATCGGGGTGGATGGCCACTTCATCGGTATGACAGACTTTGGCGCTTCGGCACCTGCTGAAACACTATACGAGAAGTTTGGCATTACGGCGAAGGCTGCAGTGAAGGCGGCCACTAAATAAACTCCCTCATCCTTCGAGGCTCCTCCGTATCAAGTACGGGGTCGCACCTCAGGATGAGGGCTGTAATATGAGAATAGGAAATTACGATGCCAAATTTTAGAACTCTTGATGACGTCAATGTTTCTGGCAAGCGCGTGGTGATCCGCTTGGATCTCAATGTGCCGATTTCCAATGGCGTTGTAACCGATACAACGCGCATTGATCGCGTGGTGCCCACTTTGCGGGAGCTTTTGAAGAAGGGTGCCGCGGTTATTATCCTCGCGCATTTTGATCGGCCTAAGGGCAAGGTTGTGCCTGAGATGTCTTTGAAGCCTGTGGCTCCGGCTTTGGAAAAGGCATTGGGACATGCGGTGAAATTTGTGTTTACCGATTGGCAAACAGCGCCCACAGTTGATGCCAAGGCTGGCGATGTGATTTTGATGGAAAACACGCGCTATCACGCAGGCGAAGAAAAGAATGATATGGGGTTTGCCAATATGCTTTCGGGCCTTGGCGATATTTTTGTGAATGATGCTTTCTCGGCAGCACACAGAGCGCATTCTTCCACCGAAGGCATTGCACATCTTATTCCGGCCTATGCCGGCCGTGCGATGGAGGGTGAACTTAAGGCCTTGCAGGCGGCACTTGAAACGCCAAAGCGCCCGGTGATTGCCATTGTGGGCGGAGCCAAGGTTTCATCGAAGCTTGATTTGCTTGGCAATCTTGTGAAGAAAGTCGAAGCCTTGGTGATCGGCGGTGCGATGGCCAACACATTTCTGTTTGCACAGGGCATGGGCGTTGGAAAATCGCTGGTTGAAAAAGATTTGGCTGATACAGCGCGCCATATTTTGGCTGAGGCATCGAAGGCCAATTGCGCGATTATCCTGCCGGTTGATGCGATTGTTGCGTATGAGT
>JANYGE010000424.1 GCA_025362535.1 Hyphomicrobiales bacterium | reverse complement strand
TGGCAATATCTTTGGCGCACTTGAACGCGTGAATGATCATGTGGCTGTGCCTGCCCCGTTTGAGCCACGTCAACGCTATTGGCGCATTCACGCCAAGCGCGCAGTGCTTGCGGCGGGTGCGGAAGAGCGCCCCCTGGTGTTTGGTGGCAATGATGTGCCAGGCGTGATGCTTGCTTCCGCCATGCGCCATTATGCCAATCGCTATGCGGTAGCAGCTGGGCAATCGATTGCGCTTTTCACCAACAATGATTCCGCACTGCGCACATCACGCGATATGAAAGCTCGTGGCGTGAACATTGCGGCAGTGATCGACACGCGCAAAGGCGGCCGTATTATAAATGTCAAAGGCGGCAAGGGCGTAGCGGCGATTACTGCTGGCGGCCATTCTATTCCCTGCGATGCTGTGGCCATGTCGGGTGGGTGGTCGCCGATTGTAAACTTGATGTGCCATCGCGGTGCAAAGCCAATCTGGAATGAAAGCATTGCGGCTTTCACACCACCGGACGTGGGGGCTGAATTCACGGCCATCGGCAGTGCGACTGGCCACATGTTATTGTCCGAATGTCTCGCTGATGGTGTACGGGCTGGCACGATGAAGGGTAAAGTTTCAGCTGCACCAAAATGCCGCGATGAAGCCTTTGCTATTCAGCCTTTCTGGTGGGTGAAAGAATCCACCGGCAAAGCCTTTATCGATTATCAAAATGATGCCACTGCCAAGGATTTACCTCTCGCAACCCGCGAAGGTTACGGTCATGTCGAGTTGGCCAAGCGCTACACCACAACTGGCATGGCCACCGATCAAGGCAAGCTTGGCAATGTGAATGCCATAGCGATATTGGCAGAAGCCTCTGGCAAATCCATTGCTGAAATGGGCACCACAACATTTAGGCCTTTCTATACGCCTGTTTCGTTTGGCGCATTTACCGGGCCTTTTACAGGTCACCATTTCCAGCCGGTGCGGAAATCGCCGTTGCATGAGTGGGCAGCAGAGCAAGGTGCGGTGTTTGTGGAAACCGGACTATGGATGCGCTCCTCATGGTTTCCCAAAGCGGGTGAAGATTGGCTGGCCTCGGCTTCGCGCGAGGTGAAAGCCACCCGTGCAAGTGTAGGCCTTTGCGATGTGTCCACATTGGGCAAGATTGATATTCAAGGCAAAGATGCCGGTGTGTTTCTAGACCGCCTCTATTGCAATACTTTCAGCACATTAAGCATCGGCAAGGCGCGCTATGGTTTGATGCTGCGTGAAGATGGTATCGTGTTTGATGATGGCACCACCTCGCGGCTTGCTGAAGATCATTATGTGATGACCACCACCACGGCCAATGCGGCCCGCGTGATGAGCCATATTGAATTCTGCCATCAAGTGCATTGGCCAGAGCTTGATGTGCAATATGTTTCAATTACCGAACAGTGGGCGCAAATGGCTGTGGCTGGCCCCAAGGCGCGGGCCACCATACAGAAGCTCGTTGATAAGCTCACACTGAACGATGAAACTCTGCCTTATCTTGCTGCTAAAGAAATCACTATCATGGGCGGCGTTGAGGCGCGGTTGTTCCGCATCTCCTTCTCTGGCGAACATGCTTATGAATTGGCCGTGCCCGCTGACTATGGCAATGCCGTGGCCCGCGCCATCATGCAGGCAGGGGCTGAATTCGACATCGTGCCTTATGGCGTGGAAGCGCTCTCCATCATGCGCATTGAAAAAGGCCATGTGGCAGGCGGTGAACTCAATGGCACCACCACGGCTGCTGATTTGGGTCTGGGCAAAATGATGTCGACTAAGAAGGATTATATTGGCCGCGTGATGGCGGGGCGCGAGGGACTGTTAGACCCGATGCGACAAGGTGTGGTCGGCATTAAACCAGTGGATCGTGCCATGAAAATCCGTTCCGGTGGCCATCTTTTAAAACAAGATGATGCCCCTTCGATGCAAGCCGATCAAGGTTATATCTGCTCGGTTGCATGGTCGCCAATGGTGAATATGTGGTTGGGCTTGGCGTTGCTCGCAAATGGCCGGGCCCGCCATGGCGAAATTGTAAAAGTCTTTGATGGTCTGCGTGGCCACCATTATCTTGCCGAAATTTGTGATCCGGTTCACTTCGATCCTAAGAATGAGAGGCTTCATGCTTAGACCCTCCGCATTAGATGGTATTGTAAAATTAGGACGATTTGGCGCTGATAAGGGCGCGCCGGGTGTTACGCTATCGGTTGTCCATCCTGCTTCGATGGTCATGGCAATTGCCCGAAAAGGCAAAGCCAAGGCGTTGAAGGATACTCTGGCAAGCCTGAAAAAAGTTGAAGCGCTGTGGGCAGGGCCAGATCAGTATTATGTGCAGAGTGCTCCGTTTACGGAGTTAAAAAACAAACTGAAGGGCATTGCCTCTCTGTCAGATCAAAGTCATGGCCGCGTAACAATTCTTATCTCCGGCCTCAAAGCCCGCGCCGTATTGGCCAAAGGCACGCCAGTTGATTTGCACGCAACGGAATTCCCCGTCGGCAAATCCGCCATTACGCAAATGGCGCATGTGTCGGTGCATCTCACGCGCACAGGCGCGGATGAATTCACGCTCTCGGTATTCAGAGGTTTTTCCGAGAGTTTTTGGGAATGGCTGACCAGCCAAGCGGGTGAATTCGGTTATCAGGTCTCATAAAAATGCCGCCATTGTTGGGCAATGGCGGCATAAAGTTTTATGACTGTTTATGCAGGCAACACAAAGAACCAGTTGGCTACCAACACCACAACAGCACCAGCAGCGAGCGCCAGATAAGGCAACATGCCAGCCTTCTTCTCGCCCATATCACCATCTTTCAGGCCCAGAGCTTCAAGCGCCCCAGCCGGAAATTTGCCACCGTCCTGGATGTAATGGCGATAGTAGAACACCGGAATGATGAGGGCTGCGAAAATAAAGCCCACCCACAAAGCATTGGAGTAACCCCACACTTTTGCACCCGCACCGAGGAACAGTGCATTCACAAAGGCCAGAACAGTGTTGAGACCAATTAAAGCCGAAGGGGCTTTCCATGGCCGCGCAATGTGTCCTGAATCCATACGGTGAATCCAGCCTGCATTCAAATTTAAGAAGTTGAAAATGATGTAGCCCACGTTTGAAATGGCAAGCACATAAAAATACCCACCAGCATCCGAGGCCAAAGCGCACAGAAACAGATTAAATACGAAATCTGTCCACATCGCTTTGGTTGGCGCACCATTGGCATTAACCCCACTAAGATAGCGCGGCAGCCAACCATCAATCGAACCCTGATAAAGTGTCCGCGATGAACCAGCCATCGCAGTCATGATGGCAAGGAATAAAGCCAGGATCATCAGGATCACGAAGATCTGTGTAATGATGGGATGACCACCCACCATATTGCCAAGAGCTTCAGCAATTCCGGTTCCATCGACAATGCCACCAGCCAGCATGCCCGATTGACCCAGCACGCCTTGGAAAGAGAATGGCACGAGGAAGAAGAACACACAGCAGAGCAGACCCGAATAGAAGATCGCTTTGAATGTATCAGTTTTTGGATTTTTCAATTCGCTGGTATAGCAAACAGCGGTTTCGAAACCGTAAGTCGACCAAGCTGCGATATAAAGTGATCCTAGGATCAAGGTCCAACCCCCAATGCTCCAGGTTCCATCTACACCAGAATAAGCTGCTGTTGGAGGCAAGAGGCCTGTTACGTTTGCACTGCTGATCGCACCCGTTAAAATTGGCACGAGACCCACGAGAAGCAATGGCACCAAAACGATAATGGCCAATAGTTTTTGCGCCCGTGCGGTTGAGGCAATACCACGATGTTGAATAGCCAACATCAGCAGCATCAAACCTGCACCAATGATAAACTTGGCGTTGAAATGTAGGCCACCGAGACCTGGAATGTTCAGTGTAAGGAACTCCCATGACCGGATAGCGGGTGTTCCTGCGGCGGTCACTGCTGCAATTGCATCAGCGGCAACTTTTCCAGCATTTGCAGGATCAGCGAGCCAAGCAATAACTTCAGCAGATTGTTCTGTGAAGATTGGAATGGGGAAAAGTGCATTGAGAATATAACCTGCCGCAATCACGCAGCCGAGTGAAAGCACTGGGCTCCATGCAAACCAGTTGCACCACACCGAGAGAGGTGCAACAATTTTTGAATAGCGTAACCAAGCTGTGGCACCATAAATTGATGTGCCGCCGGATTTATTACCAAACATGCCAGCCATTTCGGCATAGGTGAAGGATTGAAGAAAGCCCATGATCATTGAAATGATCCAGACCAAGAAGGCAACTTTGCCCGCCGTGCCTGCAATACCACCAATCGAGAAAAGCACCAGAGGCGGAACACCCGCCGCAACCCAGAAGGCGCCCTTCCAGTCTAACGCGCGGACCAGCCCGCCGGAATTTTTATCAGATGACATAATTGTTCCCTCCATATGTCCCATGTGACAAGATGGAAGCCTTCGGTTCTCTGCCGATATAACCTCCTCTCAGGAAACATTTTTGAATGACATTATATCGACGGTCAAGCAAAACTGTGGAATAATGCGGCCCTCATGACTCTATTTATGCCACCAAACCGAAGTTTCCCCACAGCCAGCCGCATTTTGCGGCCAGGAGAACGGGTGCTGCCACCCAATGTTGAACGTTATCCTATTGCAGGCGGAAGCTCGTTGCTGGTTGACGTTAAGGCTGGAGACAAGGTTCTGCTCAGCGATGTTGAAGGCGGCCAAGCTGTGGAACTTGGTTTTTGTGATTCGAAGGGGCGAAGTGATCAAGCTGGTATAAGCGCAAGAGCTGATGGAACTGGCGAAGCCCTTAAAGCCATGTTGGAGCAACCCAACAGCAGCGCCTCACGCATGCGTTCAGGCTTACATCGCCGCGGCATTGATATCGCACAGATCCGGACCATGCATTTGTTTGGTGAAGAGAGCGCAGCGGGAAGCCACGCTGAGTTTAGCGTGAAGCATGTTGGTGTGGTGATCATTGCAGTGCCTGCCGCTGAAATGAGCCCAGATGCGCAAAACACGGCAACGGATATTGAATTGCGCATCACGCGCGCTACGCCAAAATTAAAAATCAACGGCGATGATTTGCCAGAGCCCATGGCTGATCCCTTGCAAGATATTCGTATTCGTGCCGCCACGGCGCGTGGTTTTCATGTGAAGGCTGGAGAATATAT
>JANYGE010000420.1 GCA_025362535.1 Hyphomicrobiales bacterium | reverse complement strand
CAAGACCAAAGCAGGTGGCGCCTGAGCCTGACATGCGCACTGCGGAAAAACAGGCCTCTGCTGCAAGACTTTCAAGAATTTTTTGAATTTCAGGTTCGACTGCTATGGCAGCTTCGGTTAAATCATTGCGCCATTCTGGCGCGTTTTCAACAATAACTGGCGAACGAAAATTTTGGCCTTTGTTTAGACTAAGTTCTTGAAAGACGGCTTGCGTAGAACAGGGTTTAAGGGGGTTGATGAGCACAATTGCGGCAGGAAGATTTACTGTTAGTGTACTGATGATTTCGCCAATGCCTTGCATGCGGGCTGGTTTTTGGAGATAGCAAACTGGAACATCTGCACCCAGATTGGTTGCGAGAGCCATTATTTCTTCTGGCCCAATTGCAACTTTCAACATTCGGAAAAGTGCCCGTAAAAATGCGGCCGCATCAGAAGAGCCGCCGCCAATACCGGCAGCAACCACCAAGTTTTTTTGAAGATGAATATCCAAGGGTGGAACCACTATGTGCTGGGCCTCACAGAGCTGACGGGCGATCTGCAAAGCTTTGAAAATAATATTCTCTTCACCAGATGGAATCAACGTGGCGAAAGAACCTGTCACGGTGAGGGACGTGACTTTGGCTGCTTTGAGTTTGATCTCATCATAAATATCGGCAAAGGCCACAATCGAATCGAGTTTATGATAACCGTCAACGCCACGGCCCAAAACATGCAACGCCAAATTGATTTTGGCGCAGGCTTTTTCGGAATACCAGTTGGTCAATTAGGGCGTCGCTGCGGCTTTTGTATCAACAAAACCATTTTTAATTTTAGCCTCAATTTTTGGCAAATCTGCTGGCTCTGGGTGATTGTCCTTGGCGTGTTGCCATTGGAAATAGGCCTCGGTTTTGCGACCAGCATGCCAATAAGCATCACCCAAATGTTCAGCAATAGTGGGATCAGCGGGATTGAGATCAACCGCGCGTTCAAGATAATTTACGGCCTGCTCATAGTCACGCAAAACGAAATAAGCCCAACCCAAACTATCTACGATGTAACCATCATTGGGGCGGAGATCGACGGCTTTTTTAACCATCGCAATGGCTTCATCTAATTTAACACCGCGATCAATCATTGAATAACCGAGATAGTTGAGAACAGAAGGCTCATCCTTGGAAATAGCTAATGCTTTGCGGAAATCAGCTTCAGATTTATCCCAGTGCTTTTGCCGATCAAAGGCCGTCCCGCGGTTATAATAGAGCTGCCAATTATTCGCCTCAGCTGCGGGCAAAAGATCAATCGCCTTGGTATAGGCTTCGATGGCATGATCAAAATCCTCGGTAATGCGGTAAATATTACCGATCGAAATCCAGGCATCGAGATTTTTCGGCTCACGATCAATCACGCTTTTTAAGCGCGCGATGGCATCTTGGCTCTTATCCAAGCGTTGCAAATTGATGGCAATTTGTGTGTCAGCATAGGTGCGCAAGGGTGAGCTTTGCGGCACAAGCTCAAATGCATTGATTGCGGCCTGATAGGCTTTCATGTCGCTGTAAATATCACCCAGCAGTGACTGTGTTACTGGTTGATCCGCATTGAACGAAAGTGCGAGCTGCGCATAGATTTGAGCAATGTCGATGCTTTGCTCATCGTTCATCGCGGCGGCCAATGAAAACAGCGCTTCGCCCGCACCAGCTCCTGGTGTTACGATGAAGGGATCAGGTGTTTTCTTGGCAATAACATCTGCCAGTGCTGTTTCGATCAGCACATTTTGTTTCACTTCGCCCAAGAATGAACGATAGATTTTTTCTGCTTCAGGCCACCGGTTGTTGCGCGCGAGAAAATTGCCATAAGCCTGAACGACGCGCAGACTAGTCCCCGCCATTTCATAAGCATTTTTGTAGGCAGCTTCAGAGCGGATGCTTGAGTTTAGGAAATCGGTAATTAGGGCTGCGTGAAAAGCTTTAAAATTTGCAAATGAATCTTGCGCATCAAGCTTGTCGAGTTCTTTCAGCGCAGCGTTAAGCGAGCCTTCACCAGCATAAGACCAAGCGGTGAGCAGTGTGGATGTGAGTTCGCCCACTGGGGTGTAGGCTGCTTCCGCAAAATTTTCACGGGCTTGGGAATAGCGGCGATTGCGGAAATCTTTGAGACCCAAGACAATACGCGCCATGCGCTGCTGGCTGTTAAAGGAAACTACCTTTTCAGCTGTCGCTTCAGCCTGGGGAATCGCACCGCTTGAAAGCTCAAGCTGAAAAAGCCGCTCAATCAATATTGGATTGCTTGGATCCTGCTTTAAGGCGGCTTCCACATAATCAGTCGCAGCTTCTACATCGCGCAAACGACCAGCAGTGCGGCCTGCGAGATAATTTCCGGCAAATGACGTTTCAGGATTTACGTCAGCTTGTGCTGCTACAATTGTGCTGCAGAAAAGTAAGGTTGAAAGTGCAATGCGAATTTTCATTATCGTCCCAGTATCAAAGTAAACACGGCCAAATGGCCTTTTCGTGCGATTCATCCTGTAAGATTGAGGTTTTTTGTGGGTATCCGCAAGCAAAAAGGGTGGGCCTTCAAAACTGAAGACACCACCCTCATTTTCGGGATCAAGACCCGCCGATTACTTGCTGACGTAAACCATCTTGTTAATCACGTCCTGTCCGATATGATCGAAGAAGGCCTGAAGATCGGTTGATGTCGTCGAATTCGCATAGTTTTCCGGTCTGGTTGCACAGCTTTCCAGACGGCTTTTGGTTGTGGCAGATACGCCTGTACCAAATGACGTGACATAGAGTTCAATGTTTTTGGCTTTAATTGCTGAACACACACTCAACATCCCGTTATCTAATGCGGTCATGATTGATGAATCTACAGTGGTGCCGAAGCGGTTACTCGCAAGAGTCTCACGACCCCGGCCATAGGAGGAATAAATAGTTCCGTTATATCCATAAGACCCTGCGCTAAGATCATTGTCGCCGTCGGTCATCAAAACCATAACTTTGCGCCAACGCACATCGTCATAGGGTGAGATGGTAGCGGCGGTGAGAGTTGCTGTACCTTCAACTTTGGTAAAAGGTTCCGTTGGTGAAATTGAACGCCACCCCCAAGCTAAGCCTTCGGCAATGAGTGTTGGGCCGTTTGCGGTCATGGCATCAATGCCTGCTTCAAGTTTGCCGCGATCATAAGTCATCGGAACGATGCTGGAGGCAGCACAACCAGACCAAGGACCAGTCGTTGCAGTTGATTCAGCACTGATCGTGACATTGGTATATTTTTTCTCATTTTTCTCTACAAAAAGACGGCCCGCATCCGTCCAGTCTTTTGCTTGGGCCTTGGTAATGCCAACGTTTTCACCCGTGAGCGTGCCACTGGTGTTACCACCAATATAGTCATAGCCATATTGTCCGGAAGAACCTCCTGAGTTTATTGGGGTATCTGGAGCAAAATAGGCTGGAAATAAAGAGTTTCCGCCAGTTGGAGCTGTATCATCTTGGGTAAGCCCACCTGTAAGCGTTCGTGCTTCAACACAACCATTCCAAACACCGGCCGTGCCACCAGGTTTAAGTTGGCTCCATGCCGTATAGTTATTCCATGTCGCATTATTGAAATTGAGTTTTGAAAGCGGGTTTGCTCCAGTTGTGTCAATCCAACCTAAGTTGAAATCATAGGCGGATTTATTGAGGCGAACAGCTGCCGCGAATGGCACCAATGACAGGCGGATGAATTCGCTTTGCGGTGCTTGAGCCAGAGTTCCGCCGTAAAGTGTGTTCAACAGA
>JANYGE010000378.1 GCA_025362535.1 Hyphomicrobiales bacterium | reverse complement strand
TCTCAAAATCCGGCTGCGCGCTGTGCCGGATTTTGCCAGTTGTTTGCAGTTCAGATGCGCCTGCCAAGGGTTCGGAAATTCGCAGTGGTGCTATTCTGATTGGTGAGATTTTGTCATCATCTGGCTCGCAAGCTTTGGCTTTAATCCGAACTGATCGATTGGCGGAAGCCTCTGCTCCACTCTTGTCTGGTGCAATTTCAATTCAAGTGAGACAGTTATGATACATCCTGATGGCCTATGCCGCTGCGGCTGGTGTGGCACCGACCCGCTCTATGTGCATTATCACGACACCGATTGGGGGGTGCCTGAATATGATTCGCGCGCCCTGTTTGAAAAGTTGATCTTGGATGGTTTTCAAGCCGGACTTTCATGGATTACGATTTTGCGCAAGCGCGAGAATTTTCGCGTGGCTTTTGATGGCTTCAATCCTGAAGTGATCGTGAAATATGACACCCATAAAACTGATGCCTTGATGCAAGATGCAGGCATTGTGCGCAATCGTTTGAAGATCGATGGAACCATATTGAGTGCGCGGGCTTATTTGGAGATGGACGATTTTTCAAAATATCTTTGGGGTTTTGTCGATGGCCAGCCGATCAACGGTAAAATTGGAAATATGAAACAAGTGCCGACCTCCACACCACTGGCTGAGAAGATATCCAAAGATTTGAAAAAACGTGGCTTCAAATTTGTCGGGCCAACGATCGTCTATGCCTTTATGCAGGCCACCGGCTTTTACAATGATCACATGATAGAATGTCATCGCCATGAGGCGGTGAAGAGATTGGCGCGATGACGGCCCCACGTGCCTGGCAGCGCATGCTTTCGGGGCGACGTCTCGATTTGCTCGATCCTTCTCCTCTCGATATTGAAATTGAAGATATTGCGCATGGCCTTGCCCGCGTGGCGCGCTGGAACGGGCAGACGCGCGGCGATCATGCGTTTTCAGTGGCGCAGCATTGTGTTTTGGTGGAAGCGATTTTTCACCATTGCAACAAAGGTGTGGCGCGTGCTCATCGCTTGGTGGCACTGCTGCATGATGCTCCGGAATATGTGATTGGTGATATGATTTCGCCATTCAAGGCAGCTTTGGGTGTGGATTATAAATCCTTCGAACATCGCTTAATGGCCGCTATTCATGTACGGTTTGGATTGCCAGCTCTTGCGGCGGCGGAGTTGGAAGTGAAAATAAAAGAAGCTGATAAAATGGCGGCTTACTTGGAGGCTACACAGCTTGCTGGATTTAGCATTCCCGAATCTGAAAAATTCTTCGGGCGGCCCAAAGGTTTAAGTGCGGCATTTCAAAATCTGGAGCCGTTGGCCACCAATGAAGCCAAAGCGCAGTTTTTGATTGTGTTTAAAAAATTGGTGGGCGCATGATTGTCGTTTGTGGGTTGAATGCAGCACAAGGACAGATTGACTTGCATGGAGCCAAATCTGTCATCAGCATTTTGGGACCGGAAACGCCGCACCGCGATTTTTCAGGAATCACGCGCGAACAGCATCTGCGTCTCACGTTTAACGATATCAATTCACATACGGCGGGATTGATTGCGCCACAGGAAAAAGATGCCGTGCGTTTGGTTGAGTTTATTCAAACATGGGATCGGACCAATCCACTGCTCATTCATTGCTGGGCGGGGATTAGCCGCTCTACGGCATCGGCGTTTACAGCACTCTGTGTGTTACGGCCTGACGCAGATGAAATGGATTTGGCTTTGGAATTGCGGGCTGCTGCTCCGTCGGCAACGCCAAACCGGATGATAACAGCACAGGTGGATCAATTGCTGAAACGTGATGGGCGGATGCTCAAAGCGGTGGAAGCCATTGGCCGTGGGGCCAATGCTTTCGAAGGCACGCCGTTTATTTTGAAAGTTTAGCCGTTAGAATAGAAAATGTGATGGCCAATCTTGGTGAGGCGGCGCATCGTTTTGGCCCATTTGGGATTCACATAATCAGCGTGATAGTTGGTTGCACTGCCCATCATGGCCACTGCAGGATCACCAGCAATAGCGCGTTGAGCAATCGACTTAGCGTGAGCCCAAGCACCTGGTTGATTTACGTCATCAGGTTGGCCATCACAGGCAAAGGAGAACTGGCAAGAATTGCGTGTGCCTGATCCCTGATACACCACGCCACAAATTGATTTCGGGTAGTTTGGCGTCTTTACGCGGTTGAGAATGACTTTAGCTACAGCCAATTGGCCCATATCGGATTCAGAGCGGGCTTCAAAATACACCGCACGTGCCAAACAATTTTCTTCCGCAAGACGCACACGGCGTTGCGCAACAACTTTTTGCTTTTCAGATGACTTTAATTTGAAGGTATCGGCTACATTGGGTTGCTCTGGGTTAACCACCAAACGTTTCGTGGCAACGGCATCCCCATCAGGATTATTCAGATCAATGCTGACTGGAACAATTTTCACATCTTTATCGATCTTGGCAATTTTAGTCTTGGACTTAGGCTTTGACAAAGGTGCTGGAACCGGGTCCATCACATCCAAACCTTCAAGATCACCCTTACCTTCAAGCATAACGGATTGTGAGCGCAAGCGGTTCAGGTTGACGATAGCGAAGGACTCATTTTCGGGCAAAAGCGAGCCTTTGGTTGCCAGAGCCGTAGTGGGGCTGATCAGCGGCTGAAATTCATCAACGGAAATATTATGAGCGCTGGCGTTGCGGCCAATATAATGGCCAGCAAAGGCAAAAGCGGCGACCAGCATCAAACCTGCGAATACAAACGGCACATATTCACGCAATCCACTGCGTTCAGAAACTGGCTCTTCAAAATGAAGACCAGTGCGGCGGCGTTGCTGAAGCTGACGGGCATTATGTACCAATGTTCGAGCTCTCACTTTCACTAATAAGGACTAACCAGCCCTGCGACTTACATACCTAATCAGCGTTTAGCATAGGTTAACCATGCGAACAACCCAAAGAAGCCATTTTTTCGCCGTGAAAACGATTTATTAACACAATGGTTAACCGTATGAAATTACGTTGTTTTATTGGCGTTTCTCAGGGTGGCTTGGGCCGCAGCCAACCTGGCTATAGGTACGCGGTAGGGTGAGCAGGAGACATAATCCAGCCCCACTTGCTCGCAGAAGGAGATGGAATCGGGATCACCACCATGTTCGCCGCAAATGCCCAAACTGATATCGGGTCTGCCTTTGCGGCCGCGTTCTACGGCAAATCCAATCAGTTCGCCTACGCCCGCAACGTCTAGCGAGACAAAGGGATCGCGCGGGAAAATTCCCCGCGCCGTATATTCCGAAATAAATCGGGCACTATCATCGCGGCTAATGCCAAAAGTGGTCTGAGTTAAATCATTGGTACCAAAGGAGAAAAACTCTGCTGATTGGGCAATTTCGCGGGCTTGCAAGGCAGCGCGCGGCAGCTCAATCATTGTGCCCACGAGATATGTAATGATTTCGCCCGTTTCTTTTTTTACATCTGCGGCTACGGCATCAATACGGGCGCGAACCGCGTCAAGCTCGGCGCGGGATGACACCAATGGGACCATAATTTCGGGGATGGGCGCTTTGCCAGTGTTCTTTTGCACATTCACGGCAGCCTCAAATATGGCACGGGCCTGCATCTCGGTAATTTCAGGGTATGACAGCAAGAGCCGCACCCCACGGTGACCGAGCATGGGGTTTTGTTCGCGAAGTTCAGCCACACGGCGGCGAAGTGCGGCAGGCTCTGCACCCAAGGCTTTGGCAACCGTATCGGTTTCCTCAGCTCCTGAAGGCAGGAATTCATGCAAAGGCGGATCAAGCAAGCGGATTGTGACAGGCAGACCTGCCATGATTTCAAACAGAGCTTCGAAATCTGAGCGCAGCATGGGTAGAATTTTTGCCAAGGCGGAACGGCGATCTTTTTCGCTATCAGCCAAAATCATTTCGCGCATGGCGATAATACGATCGCCTTCGAAGAACATATGTTCAGTGCGCGAAAGGCCAATGCCTTGCGCGCCAAAATCTCGCGCGGTGCGGGCATCGTGCGGGGTTTCAGCATTGGCGCGAACGGCCATGCGGCGGGCTTTATCGGCCCAACCGAGAAGCGTTGCAAAGTCGCCAGAAAGTGATGGCTTTATGACGGCGATTTCGCCTTTCAGCACATGGCCAGTGCTGCCATCAATGGTGATGATATCGCCCTTGTTGAGGGTGAGACCCGGGGCTTTGAGTGTGCCTGCGGCCACATCAATTTTGAGGCTTGAGGCGCCTGCAACGCAGGGCTTGCCCATGGTTCTGGCAATCACCGCAGCGTGGCTGGTCATGCCGCCTCTGGTGGTTAAAACACCATCAGCCACGTGAACACCTTTAATGTCTTCCGGCGTCGTTTCAGGGCGCACCAAGATAACGCGAAGGCCCTGTTCCACTAGATCGCGCGCTTCAGCCGCATCAAAAATGATCATGCCTGTTGCAGCACCCGGAGAGGCTGGCAGGCCTTGAGCGACGAGATCACGCTTTACATCAGGATCAAGGGTTGAGTGAAGCAGTTGATCAAGCGAGAGCGGATCAATGCGCAGCAACGCTTCGTTTTGCGTTATGTGGCCAAGTTTGGCCAAGTCAGTTGCTATTTTAAGAGCGGCCACCGTAGACCTTCGCGCTGGGCGCAATTCTAAAAGCCACAGCTGCCCTTGCGCAATGGTGAAATCAACTTCCACGGCATCGCGCGATTGTAATTCCAATTTGGCGATGGCATGCTGCAAATCAGCAAAAGCAGATGGCAAAGCTGCTGCAAAAACTTTTGCACCATCAGTCAAAGGCCAGCTTTGCCGCAGCCTCGCTACCAAATCTGGTCCCTGCGCTTGCTGCACATATTCGCCCTGCAGATTGACCTCACCGGTTTGTGGATGGCGCGAAGCTGCAAAACCTGCCCCTGAATTTTCAGATTGATTGCCGAAGACCATCGCTTGCACGATGATGGCGAGGCCCGCATCGGCATCAACGCCGTGGAGCTTTCTTTGAGTCTTGGCACGCGGGCCATTCCAGCCGCGCACAAGAGCTGTGATGGTGGTCCAAAGTTGCTCGCTTACATCTTGGGGAAAGGCTTGGGCGCCATGGGTTTCAAGTTGGGATTTGAACCGCGAGGTTAATTCGCGGGCATCTGAAGTTTTTATCTCGGCGGCTGACACATAGCCCCGTTCTTCAATGAACAAGTTGAGCAGATCCTCAAAAGCTGCTGGATCATCACCCATCACCACATGGGCATAGTTTTGAATGAAGCGGCGGTAACATTCATGGGCAAAACGTGCATCGCCAGATGATTTGGCCAGACCCTCTACAGTTTCATCATTGAGGCCGAGATTTAATACGGCATCCAATGTTCCAGGATAAGATACTGGTGCACTTGGCCGCACCGCCAACAAGAGCAGATTACGCGGATCGCCAATGGTGAATCCAGTTTCGGTAGCGAGCGTTTTTAAGACCCGTTCAACTTCGATTTTGAGCACAGCCATGGTTTCGGCATCACCTACTGCAATGGCTTTGCAAGTTTCGACCGACAGAACAAAACCTGGAGGTACAGCCAAGTCAAGTGAAGCCATCGAACAGAGGCCTGCTGCCTTGTGGCCAAGCTGCTGCACATCAAAGTTCTGCTGTTTGGCCAAATCTTTGCCAAAATAGATGATTGGTGGGTGAGCAATTTTTGTCATGGTTCTGTTGCAATGCAACAAAGACCGCGCCGAGCTCCTCGTCAAGCCATCAAATGGCAACAGGGTGAAGGATTTTCGGGCGGAGCTTGCCGATGAGGAACCAGAAGGCAATGGCCATATTCAAAAGGTTCCAAGCAATGCCATGGAGGAAGGCCATTTTATAGGAACCAGTATAATCGAATATGACGCCTGAAAGCCAACCACCCAAAGCCATGCCTAAAACCGTCATGGTCAACACCAGGCTGATACGGGTGCCGGCTTCCTTCGCCGGAAAGTGATCGCGCACAATAAGTGCATAGCTTGGCACGATTCCTCCTTGGGCCAGACCGAAGAGGGCGGTGACCAAATAAAGCGAGGTGAGGCCATCGAAGGGAATATAAAAAAGCAGAGCCAAGCATTGTAGAGTTGAGCCAATGATCAAAGTTCCAATGCCGCCAATTTTATCAGCAAGTATGCCAGAAGCCAATCGGCTCACAACACCAAAGCCCAACATGACGGACAGCATTTGTGCCCCAGCAGCTGGGCCATAACCAAGGTCGCCGCAATAGGCGATAATGTGAACTTGCGGCATGGACATGGCCACACAACAAGCAAGGCCAGCCAGCATTAAGAGCCCTTGGGTGAAAACGGTTCCATCGCTAGTTTTTGAGCTGGTGACAGGGCTAATGCGATCTACCGTGGGAGAGCGTTGCCGCAGCATCAGCGCCAGCGGCAACATCAAGGTGACGCAGGTAATGCCGATGAAAATAAATGAAGTGCGCCAGCCATAGGTTTGAATGGCTTTGGTCAGAATGGGCGGCCAAATGGTTCCAGCCAGATAGTTTCCAGAAGCAACGATAGCCACCGCAATGCCTCGGCGCTTTTGAAACCACAGAGAAACGTCAGCCACCAAAGGTCCAAATGTGGTGGCACAACCGAACAGGCCAATGAGCAGAGAAGAGGCCGCCACATAGGACCAGTAATTTGGGGCCAATGCTGCGGCGATGAAGCCCACGGCCAGCATCACTGAGCCGATCATCATCGGCACCATAATGCCGAACCGATCAGCTAGCTTGCCCATCAGTACGCCACCCAAGGCAAAGCCGATCATGGTCATGGTGTAAGGCAAGGATGCGCCGGCGCGGTCAATGCCAAAATCAGTTTGGATAAAGGGCAGTACGACAACACCCGCCCATAGGCCAATGCCGCCAATGGTGGAAAGCGCTATGGAGGCTGCAAGCCTGATCCAAGCATAACGACTATCAGGCAGGTGAGTTGTGAGCATGGTTGATATTCATAGCGCATAACCCTACATGAAGGCCATGATCAAAACTATCCTGAGATTGGTGCCAGCAAAATGGCGCACGAGAAACAACATCATTCATGTTCTGCGCTTGCAAGGGGCGATTTCAGCAGGCGGTGGCTTGCGGCCTGCACTCAATGCGAAAGATTTGGAACCACTCTTGAAACGGACCTTCAAAAAGGGTGTTTCAGGGGTTGCCCTTGCAATTAATTGCCCGGGTGGCTCACCCGTACAATCCTCGCTCATTGCCGCTCGTATTCGCTCCTTGAGTGCTGAACACAAAATTCCAGTTTATGCGTTTTGTGAGGATGTGGCCGCTTCTGGCGGGTATTGGTTGGCCTGTGCGGCTGATGAAATTTATGCTGACGAAAGCTCGATTGTGGGCTCCATCGGTGTGATTGCAGCTGGCTTTGGCTTTGTTGATGCGATCAAAAAACTGGGCGTGGAGCGACGGGTTTATACGGCTGGCACGTCTAAAAGTATCTTAGACCCGTTCAAGCCGGAAAAGCAGGAAGACGTAACACGCCTTTTGGAGCTGCAAGAGGATGTGCATGAGGGCTTCAAAGCCTATGTGCGGGCACGCCGAACTGGCAAATTGAAAGCTGATGAGGCGGAGCTGTTCACGGGGGCTTTTTGGACGGGAAAGCGCGGGTTGGATTTAGGTTTGGTTGATGGACTTGGTCACATGCATGAGATTTTGCGCCGGAAATTTGGTGAGAAAGTTGAAATTATCGATATTTCAGCACCCAAGGGCTGGGGATTAAGACGTCTTGGCTTTGGCTCTGCCACAGAATTGCCAGAAGAAATGCTTAACGCTCTTGAAACACGGGCATTGTGGTCACGTTTCGGACTGTGATAGTATTGGCACAAATGAGGATTAAGCAGATGGGATTTTTCCGGACAGTGGCAATGATGGTGCTGGGCTATATTGCCCTTAAAGCCGTAAAGCGCGCTATGCAGAATGTTGAAGCGCAGCAGGCCAAAGCAAAGGTGCAAGAGCCGCAAGCCAATGCCCCAATGAAGCGGTTGAAGCTTGATCCCATCACTGGCGATTACGTTCCGGAAGCGTGAACTCTAACATCGATCAAATTCTCGCTTCGGTTTATGGTGCCAAATCGCGAGAAGAGGTTGCTCAATCTTATGATCAATGGGCGGCCACTTATGATTTGGATATGCAGGCCATTGGCTATGTGAACCCAGCGGTTATGGTTGGCATGGCGGCGCGTTACGTTCAAAATTTTGATGCCGCAATTTTTGATGCTGGTGTGGGCACAGGGATAACCGGCCAACTGCTTTCAATATTGGGTTACACCAATCTCATCGGTGTTGATCTTTCCGATGGCATGTTGGCTCGTGCTGCTGCCCGCAAGGTTTATTCCACTTTACGCAATCAAGAACTGGGGGCACCTCTCGATTTTCCAACAGCCAGCGTTGATGCTGTTATATCTTGTGGCACCTTTACGCTGGGCCATGCTCCGGCTGCTGCACTTGATGAGCTGGTGCGGATTACCAAGCCTGGTGGTTTTCTTATATTTACGGTAAGCACCGCGGCTTGGACTGAGGGTGGATTTGAAACCAAACTGACCGCTCTTACAGCTGCGGGATTGATAGCTGAGGTCGTTCCGGTAAAAATCTATCATCCCATGCCGCTTTCCAAAACCGAAAGCGGATTTACCACGCGGGCCCATGTGTTTCGGCGCACTTGACCCTGCGTTGCTCCACCCTTAATTGGAGCCCATGAGCCTGAACCCGACGAAATCATTCCAAGACCTGATCCTGACGCTGCACAATTACTGGGCAGCACAGGGCTGTGTTATTTTGCAGCCTTATGACATGGAAGTGGGGGCTGG
>JANYGE010000357.1 GCA_025362535.1 Hyphomicrobiales bacterium | reverse complement strand
GGTAACTTCTTGGATGATTTCTCGGTTGATGCCTTTGACTGGTTGCGGTGTGACCACGACACCCTGTTCACGCAGATCCATCAACCAAGCCAGTTCTGAGGCAATCGCTGCTTTCGAATGATAGCCATCACGGTGAATGCGGAGCGCCCAGCGCTGACCATCCGGCGCTTCAACGCTATAGGTGGCATTCTCCGAAAGATTGATCAACTTCACGGTGAGGCCATCACGCAACTCATAATTGCGGGTGGCCAACTTCGCCACATCCAGTAAGATTTGCAATTGATCATTATGGTTCAGTTGCTCAAAGTCCAAGATCGATTTACCTTCTCAGCTCTCTCGTCCACTGATTGATGCCAGCACTTGCTCAATGCGCGCAAGGCCCTTTTTCACATTTTCGGTTGAGCCTGACATGTAGAGCCTGCCTGCTGCACCAATCATCTGCACATCAACAAGCGTGAGACCTGGTGCGGCCTTTTCTGCTTCATTGGCAGCGATAGCGGCATAAAGTGCTGGCACCATTTCACAAATCAACAAAGTCTCACCGGGCAGAACCATTGAGGCTTGGCGGTTGCGATTGATGATCACCGCATGCTGGTCTGCAATATCTTCAATGATATCCGTATAGAGAATTTTGGCTTTGAGCTGTTCACCTTCAACAAGCCCAAGACCCTTCAGCATGGATTGACCAGCCAACAAGAGTTTGTCTTTGTCATTGCCATGAATTTCCAGAATGCCGAACTGTCGTTCAACAAAAAGGATTCCTGGTTCAAGATCGGGGTCGGCCTTTAGCGCAAGGTCGATCACCCGTTCAATCATGAGGCCGGGGGCAACTTCAATGATCAGCGCATGCTGGCCCGCAAAAGGTGGATAGCCGCGCGCGCGCGTTGGCGTGCCGAGATAGGCGGCAAATTGTGGCTGTAAGCTCTCAACCGAGAGATAGACCCGCAATTCGCCGCGTGATGTTTGGCGCGCAGCTTTGCTTTCTCGTTCCACAATCAGGCCTTTGTCTTACTTGGTGCCCGATGTGAAGAACTTTGAAACATCGGCATGTGGCCGTGGGATGACATGAACTGAAACCAATGTTCCAATTTGGCCTGCCACTTCTGCGCCTGCTTCTGTTGCGGCTTTTACAGCACCAACATCGCCGTTAATAATTACGGCAACCAAACCATCGCCCACTTCTTCGCGTCCAACGATTGTCACGTTGGCCGCCTTCACCATGGCATCAGCGGCGGCCAGGGCAGCCACATAACCTTTGGTCTCAATCATTCCAATTGCATTGCTCGACATAGTTTTCTCCTCTGTTTGAACGCGTTACTTTTTCTTTCCGGCGGCAACTGATGCCTCATCGATGGAGCCAATAACCAGCGCATCAATGGGCGGAGACTTGCCCGGAAACCATGAAGCGGCAACAGAACCCGTTGCCACAATTACTTTTTCACCATCGCCACAACCGAGCGGATCGAAGACGAGCATGGTGGTTGATGTTCCATCAACTTGCACCTCAAGAATAGAGCCCGCTGGAACTTCACCGAGTTTTTTGGTGGACCAGATGCGGCCGGTTACCGTTGCTTTCAGCATCAGCGTTTCCTTTCAATTTTAAGTCCAAGCTTTCTAACTTTATCACGGGCCAAAGGCGTGAGAACCGCCGTGGGACCAAGAAACAATGTGCCCCGCCCTACCAGCCCGTCAATTTTCTGTTCACTGATAACGCCTTCAAGAATGTCACCTATTTTGCCCGGAGCGACAGCCACATCATTAAGCGTAAAGCGAAGTTTTCCGGCGCGCACCGCTTCAATCACACCGGGGTTGGTGAGGCGTTTAACAAAGGTCTGTAATTCGGCTTCGTTACTCACTGAAATCTTTTCAACGCCATGAGTTGAGGCAACACCACGGCTTGCCAATGTCTCCCGCAGAACCTCACGAACCAACCCACGCAATTCGTTTGATGTTTCAGGGTTCATTTTTCTCATCGTCCTAAAGCGTGTTCTGCAGCGTTTGCGGCGGCTGTCACCTCAGACTCTGTGCCCGAAAGATAAAGCCTGCCGGTGGCTCCGATCATGCGGTAATCCACGATCTTGATATTGGCGGCCTTCTCGGCTTCGTTTGAGGCGAGTATCGCGTAAGCTGCGGGTTCAGTTTCCAACACAAAAAGCGTCTCACCTGCCAAGACCATCGAACCGCCTTTGTTGCGGTTGATCAGAAACGCATGGTTGGGATCAATGCGTGTGATGATTTTCGACGCTAGAATTTTAGGCTTCATCGCATCAGATGCAGTTTTGCCAAGCGCGGCAAGCACAGCTTCAGCAGAGGCTTTCACCGCGGCCACATCACGCGAATGGATTTCGAGATAGCCATATTGACGTTCCACCACCAAAATGCCGCCCTGCACATTGGCTTCTTTCAAGGCAATATCAGTGAGGGCTTCAATATCAAGGCCGGGGGCCACTTCGATGATCTGTGCTGCCATGTTTTTACGCGGCAGCGAACCTTTAACCCAAGACCCCATATAGCACATGGTCTGCGCTTGCAGTTGATCCAGAAAAATGAATGAGCGAAGTGTTGCCATGGATCAAGCCGCGAGAACCGCGTTCAACTCCTCTAAGATTATTTTGCGCAGTTCACGCCGCAGCTCATCAACATCTGAAGTGCTTGCTGCCAGTATGACTGGCGATTTTGCTGCTTTGGGCAAATGCAGCGGATCAAGCCCGGCGAAATTTCCGAACGCTTCACTGCTTGCTTTATTATAAGCAATGCGGGCTACTTGCACGAGATGATGAGGTGTTAGATTTTCGCTGAGCGCCGAACCACCTGCAAAACCTGTACCTATGGTCATGGCGGGGCCGAGATTGGTTTCATAGCCAGAAGCGCCTAGTGAGCAGCCCACATTCACCGCCAATCTCAGTGCCGGAAGTGCAGCAGCAAAACCCATAATATTTACTTCATTTTTCGAGTGGATAGCGGCTGAATGACCTTGGCCAGATAGGCGCATCATCGACCGCGCTGCGGAAATTGCTTGGTCAATATGTGTAACTCGCGCAAAGCCCAACACGGGGCAAAGTTTCTCGCGGACTAATTTTTCCTCGGGCTGAATGAGGGTAACTGGAGTAACCAGAATTTTAGCTTTCGGGACAGCAAAGCCAGCGGCACTGGCAATGATGCTGGCATCTTTACCAATCATCGCCGTGTTAAAACCATGTTCGGTGAACAAAAGTTTGCGCAGCTTCTCGGTTTCTTCAGGGGAGCAAATATGAGCACCTTCCGCTTTCATCGCCGCCAGCAGAGAGTCTGCGATGGTTGAGAATGCCAACACCACCGATTCATTTGTACACAGAATTGAATTATCGAAAGCCTTGGACTGCACAATGCGTTTGGCGGCTAATTTTAAATCAGCACTATCATCCACCAATACGGGTGCATTGCCGGGGCCAACACCAAGCGCTGGGTTGCCAGAGCGGTAAGACGCCTTGACCACCGAGGGGCCACCCGTTGCAATCACCAGATCAATGCGCTCATCACTCATGAGTTTTTCAATGAGTGGTATATTAGGCTCTTCAAGAACCTGGATGATGCCGTCAGGTGCCCCCGCAACTTTGGCGGCTTCCATCAAGCTGCGGGCCGCATCGGCACAACAAGCCTTGGCACCAGGATGGGGACTGAGAATAATGGCATTGCGTGTCATCAAGGCCAGCAATGTTTTGAAATAGATTGTGGCCACAGGGTTGGTGACAGGGATCAGCGCGAAGAGCACTCCAGCAGGACGCTGCAATTCAACAATCTTGCGGCCCGCATCAATGCGTGGCGATACAAAATCTTCTTGAGCATAGAGTTCCACAAGGCCTTTTGAGCAGGCTTCATTCTTCATGCGCTTATCGGCAACCACACCCATGCCGGTTTCGCGCACAGCCCATTCCGCATAGGTCTGTGCCTTGGCATGAGCTGCGGCAGCGACGGCGTTGACAATGCGCATCGTTGCAGCGCGATCCAGCTTTTGAAATTTGGTGGCACCCCAGCGGGCGCGCTCAATCATCATGCGGCCCCGCTCTAGGGCGGCATCTGGAACTTTCAGCAGAACTTCACTCATGGATCATGCCCCTCAATTCACTTTAGATGCCGCATGCAGCAGCTCACGCGCGCGCGGCATGGCGGCATCATAACGATCAAGAATTTCCTGGCACATTCCTGCACTTAGCAGCACACCGGGCTTCCATTGTAAGACGCGTTTATCAAGCGACGAAAAAATCGCCCAGATGCCGTGCTCATAAAGCGCACGCGATACTGACACGGCCCCTTCAGGGTGATTATATTCGAGACCCAGGATCACACCCCTCTGGCGCACTCCGGTGAAAATATCACCATGGCGCTGCATCATCTCCTGCATGCCTTCGCGGAAAAACTCTGTAACAGTATGCACATTGGCAATGGTTTCTGGTCGCAACAGCATTTCGAGAACTTTATGCGCAACAATGCAGCCTAGCTCCGCCCCACCCGAAGTGCTGATATGGGCCGCGCCATCTTCGTTTAACCATTGGCCCGTGCGTTCATTCACCAGGCAGGCACTGATAGGATAAAGCCCGCCAGAAAGACCCTTGGCGGTGACCATGATATCGGGCTGGATGCCATAAGCCTGCCAGCCCCACATAGAGCCCGTGCGCATCAAGCCTGTCTGCACTTCATCAGCGATATACATCGCACCATATTTTTCGCACAGCGCTTTGCAGGCATTGAGATAGCCTTCCTTAGGCATCGGAAAGCCATAGGTGGCTGGAATAGTCTCCATGATGAGTGCGGCACAATCATTGCCTTTTAGTGCAATCTCCATTGCATCAATGTCATTGAACGGAACTTGGATAAATGTTTCGGGTTGATCGGCTAAAAATATTTTGGTGAAGCGATCATCGCCAGTGGCCACAGAAAGCCCTGAATGGCCGTGATAGCCTTTGATGATCGAGACAATCTTGCGGCGCTTGGTGGCATAGCGTGCCGACTTGATGGCAATGTCCACAGCTTCTGCTCCACCCGGTGCAAACACAGCATATTTCATGCCGGGTGAAATTGTAATGAGCTGCTCGGCCAATGCGGCGCGCGCCACCGATGGAAACCAATGATTTCCCATATCGAAATAATCTAGTGCGCCTTTGAGTGTTTCGACCAATTCGGGGTGGCGATGACCCAGATTATAGGTGCCGCCGTTCAGGTGAAGATCAATGAGGCGACGCCCGCTCATGTCATAGAGGCAATAGCCTTCACGCCTGTCGATCACCAAATCAATGCCGGCCTTCTGCCAAAACTTGGTCTTGTCTGGGTTCCAATAGGTGATCGCCTTGTCGAAAAGCGCCTGCTTGGACTCAAACTTGAAATGACCGTAGTCAAACATCAACCTGCTCCTAAGGACAACAAATGCCCGACATAAAACATATTTTGATGGAAGCACAACATATTATTGTTGTCAAGTGGGCAGAAATTACCTAATTTGATGCAAGTTGAAGAATGCTACAAAATTGATGATAATCCGGTGATGGCTCCAAAAGAATCGCGTTTGAACAAATCAGATCGTCAATCCCGCATCGTGGCAGAGCTGCGCGCAACCCCATCTTTACGGGTGAATGAATTGTCCTCGCGCTTGAGTGTTTCGACGGAAACTATTCGGCGTGATCTGACTGAGCTTGATCACCAAGGCCAGTTGAACCGAACCTATGGCGGGGCCATGCGGCCCATCCCGTTTGAACCCGGATTAACTGAGCGGGAAAACTTGATGGTGGCCGAACGCGAAAAAATCGCCAGCCTTGCCGCTGGCCTCATTGAGGCAAATGATATTTTGATGATTGGCGGCGGGGCTACCACCTTGCATTTCGCCAGGCGCATTGCAGTTCAATGCAACCATCTCACCATTATCACTCATGCCTTTTCAATTGCCATGGCTCTGGCCACCAATGCGACAATCAAAATCCTCATGTTGCCCGGTCAATATGATGGCCGCGAAGGTGTGATCCACGGTGCTGATACAATTGATGCGTTGCAACGCTTCCGCGCTAACAAGGCATTTTTGGGGGCAAGCGGTCTTACGGCTGAAGGCCCTAATGATGCGGGAATTGGTCCGGGGCAAATTTATGGTGCGATGATGCGCCGCTCGGCCCAATCGATCATTCTTGCCGACCACACAAAATTCAATCGGCCATCGCTTGCGGTTTATGGCGCTTGGTCACCGAGCACTGTTTTGGTTTGTGATCAGATTCCTGATGGAGATCTTGCTGCAGCGCTTGATGCAGCGGGCGCAAAAGCTCTATGGTGACCGAAACTGGGTTACAAAAATATCACGGCTAATATTTAGCGCCAACACTTAGCTAAAGTATTGATCCAATTCTCGTGAGATATTTTACGCAAGGTGGCATCGTCATAGCCGTGCTTTTTCATAGCGTTCAGCAAAGCAGGCAAACCAGAGACATCGCCGATCACATCTGGCACTTCGGCACCATCAAAATCTGAGCCAAAGCCCACATGATCAACGCCGAGTTTCTCAATCAGGTAATCCAAATGGCGAAGTATTGTTTCGAATGATGTGGTAGTATCGCCCTGCCCGTCTGGATTTAAGAAACACGTTGCAAAATTCAGGCCCACGAGGCCACCGCGCTCGGCAATTGCATCCAGCTGTTTGTCGCCCAAATTTCTGGAACTTTTACAAATGGCATAAGGGTTTGAATGTGATGCGATCAGCGGTTTATCCGAGATTGCCGCCACATCCCAGAAACCTTGCTCGGTAATATGGGAAAGATCAACCGCAATGCCCATTTCGGTGCAGGCCTTCACCAAAGCCTTGCCTGTGTCTGTGAGGCCAGGTCCGGTATCGCCTGAGCTTGGAAACCGAAAAGGCACACCATGGCCGAATATATTAGTTCTACTCCAGACCGGACCAAGCGAACGCAAGCCTGCGGCATAGAAAACTTCCAGCGCATTAAAATCTTTGTCGATCGCCTCTGCGCCTTCCATATGCATCACAGCCGCAATAACATCATTCGCCATCGATTTTGTAAGATCATCTATAGTGGTGCAAATTTTAAAACCACCGTCTGAAGCTTTTTCGATGCGGTGCAAAATTGCAGCCATTGAGATCGCAACTGGTGCGGCATCAATCATGTCAATTTCTTCCGGCAGCGGCACATCAAAAGAGGCCCCCTTCATCAAATCATCTAAATGATCGAGATCATCGGTATTTGGAATATAGATTGCAAACAATCCACCAACGACACCACCCTTGCGCATGCGTGGCAGATCCAACTGGCCTTCGCCATCACCCAAAATAAAATCCAGTTCAACACCGTGTTTATGTTTATTATAAAGGCGCAACAGTACATCGTTATGGCCATCGAAGACCATTGAAGTTTTTGTCATAAAAATAAATCCACTTTCTTGAATTGCGTAACGTCAATTAAGCCTGCATCTGAAATGCGCAGCTCGGGAATGACGACCAGGCCCATTAATGAATGCTGCATGTAAGCGTTGTTTAGCTTGCAGCCACATTCAGCCATGGCTTCAACCATGGCTTGGGCTTTGGCCGCAACTGTTTCGGCGCGTTCTTCTGACATGAGGCCCGCAATGGTAAGCTCAACCAAGGCAATCACTTTGCCTTCCCGTACCACAACGATACCGCCCTTTGACTCTTTGAGGGTGTTGGCGGCAATGGCCATGCTGGATTTATCTGTGCCGATGACAATCATGTGATGGGCATCATGGGCAACTGTACTGGCAACGGCGCAGGGCACGTTATAACCAAAGCCCGAGACAAAAGCATTGACCACCTGTCCGGTTGCACGGTGGCGCTCAACAACGGCAATCTGACAAACGTCATTGGCACTATCCATTTCGACAAGACCATCAGCAACGTTCAACCTACGCTCAAGAGCTTTGGTCGGAGCCTGGTTTTCAATCACTCCGATGACGCGCGCTCTAACTTCGTTGGCACCGGCAGGAGATTTAATGTCAAAATCAGAAGCGCCAAGGGCGCGTTTCATATTGACTGAATTGCGCGCAGATTCAGGATAGGCATAGGGCGGGATATCCGCAGTCAGCTTGCCGCTTTCAGCCAGCACTTGGCCACGCGCCATCACCAGTTCAATGGGCAAAGATGTGATATCCGATGTAATGATGATATCTGCTCTGCGACCTGGTGTAATTGATCCAATTTCGCGGGCCAAGCCAAAATGTTCGGCAGTATTGAGAGTGGCCATTTGAATGGCCGTGATAGGTTTCAAGCCTTGCGCTATGGCATGACGCACAACGCGGTTCATGTGGCCTTCATTGACCAATGTGCCTGAATGACAATCATCCGTACACAAAATGAAATTGCGTGAATCTAAACCCTGTTCTGTTATCGCCTTCACTTGGGAGGCAACATCATACCAAGCTGAACCCAAACGCAGCATGGCTTTCATGCCTTGACGCACACGGGCAATGGCATCTTCGGCTTTAGTTCCTTCATGATCATCAGCCGGGCCTGCAGCCACATAAGCATGGAAAGGCCTCCCTAAATCAGGTGAAGCATAATGGCCGCCCACGGTTTTTCCGGCTTTTTGGGTGGCAGCGATTTCGCCCAGCATGGTGGGATCGCCAGCTATGACGGCGGGGAAATTCATCATCTCGCCCAGGCCAATGATGTTAGGCCAACTCATGGCCTCTACAACATCGGCCACACCCAATGTGGCACCAGCATTTTCCAATCCGGGCGCACTGGGCACACAGCTTGGCATTTGCACCATCACATTGATGGGAAGGCCCATGGCTTCATCGTGCATCAGCTGCACGCCGGGCAGGCCCAATACATTGGCGATTTCATGCGGGTCAATAAACATGCTGGTCGTACCATGCGGAATAACGGCTCGCGCAAACTCGGTGACGGTCACCAAACCGCTTTCAACATGCATGTGACCATCGCAAAGGCCGGGCACAAGATAGCGGCCCGCAGCATCAATCAGTTTGGTTTTGGGGCCAACACAATGAGAGGCATCAGCGCCCACATAGGCAAAGCGACCAGCGATGATCGCTACATCGATATGGGGGATGATTTCACCAGAATGCACATTCACCCAGCGGCCATTGCGGATCACTGTGTCAGCGGGCTTGCGACCCATGGCAACATCAACCAGCAAAGGAGCAACTTCATGCCAAGCTTTGAGCATTTAGATTTCACTCTCCATAAGGTATCCAAATATTTTTAACTTGCGTGGCGCGGCGCAAATACTCATGCCCTTGTGCCTGTTCGCTTTGTATCCAGTTCAATTCACCATAGTGAACCCATGTTGATTTCAGATTTCCTGCAGATGATTTTTCCACCATCGAGGCCCCTTCGACATCGCCATGATACCACATGGCAGCAACCTCATCATGATCGGCCAAGGTTTTGGCAAGCTCATTGCGTGCACCCGTTACGATATTTACGGCTCCGGCTGGCACATCTGAGGTTTCCATAACCTGGTAAAAATCAGTGGCAAGCAAGGGTTGCGCTTGCGAAGGCACCAGCACCACGCGATTTCCCATCGCGAGGGCTGGCATAAGCAAGGAGATCATCGCCAATAGAGGCGCTTCGTCGGGGCAGACAATAGCCACCACCCCGAAGGGCTCGTTCATGGCTAGCGTGGTTTGCTTTTTGCTATTGGTGGAATGAATGCGGCCATCATATTTATCGGCATGGGCTGCATAAAAGAATATGCGTTCAAGCGAGGCTTCCACTTCGCGCTTGGCTTCGCTGGCAGTGGAGCCCGCTTGCGTAAGACGTTTGGCAAATTCATCAGCGCGTGCGCTTAAATTCTCGGCTATAAAGTAAAGCACTTGAGCGCGGTTATGGGCCGAAGTGCTGGACCAAGCTGATGCGCCTCGCGCGGCTTCCACGGCGTTGCGAATGTCTTTGCGATTGCCAAGACCAGCAAGACCGAGACCCTTACCCTTGGCGCTGGTCACTTCATAGCTATAGCCAGAATCTGGGCGGGCCTGTTTGCCACCGATGAACATTTTGGCTGTGCGATCAATGCTGCCAGATTCTGTATGGCGCAGCTCAGAAGTGGTGGTTGCGAAGAGTTTTGCGGCTTTGCTGGCTTTTGATTTTGTGGCTGGTGCAGCATCAGCCTTCAGGTATTCATAAAGCCCTTCCTTGCCCCCCTCTCGGCCAAAGCCACTCTCTTTGTAGCCGCCGAAGCCCGCAGCGGCATCAAATAAATTGGTGGAGTTGATCCATACAACACCAGCTTTCACGCGGGCTGCTGCATCCAAGGCCACATTGATGTTCTCAGACCAGATTGAAGCGGCCAAGCCGTAACGCGTGTGATTGGCGAGGGTTGCTGCTTCATCAGGGGTGCGGAATGTCATGGCCGAAATGACCGGGCCAAAAATTTCCTCCTGCATTACACTTGATGATGTATCGACATTGGTGAAGAGCGAAGGCGCGAAATAATTGCCTTTTTCGGGCAGCGGGCACGGTGCTTGGGTTAATAGGCCACCTTCCGCCTCACCCCGTTTGACCATGGCAGTCACGCGTTGCAATTGAATTGGATCAACCAGTGGGCCCATATCAATAGATTTATCCAGCGGATCGCCGACACGCAGTTTGGTCATGCGGGTTTTGAGTTTGGCGATGAATGATCCCGCGATGCTTTCCTGCATTAAAAGCCGTGTGCCAGCGCAGCACACTTGGCCTTGATTGAACCACACGGCATCAACCACGCCTTCAACACCGGCATCCAAATCCGCATCTTCAAAAACAATGAAGGGTGATTTTCCTCCGAGCTCCAATGATAGTTTTTTACCACTGCCCGCCGTTTGCTGGCGGATGAGACGGCCCACATCGGTGGACCCCGTGAAGGCAATTTTATCGACATCAGGATGAGCCACTAAAGCTGCACCCGTATCACCATCGCCGGTTACAATGTTGACGACACCCGGTGGCAATCCTGCTTCGCTGCAAATTTCAGCAAAGGCCAAGGCCGTGAGTGGGGTGAATTCGGCCGGCTTTAAAACCACAGTGTTGCCTGCTGCCAAGGCGGGCGCAATCTTCCACGCGAGCATGAGTAGCGGAAAATTCCACGGGATAATTTGGCCACACACACCTACGGGACCATAGCCCTTGAATTCAGTATCGGTGAGTTGAGCCCAACCAGCATGATGATAAAAATGGCGGGCGACCAGTGGAATATCAATATCACGGCTTTCGCGAATGGTTTTGCCATTGTCCATGGTTTCGAGCACACTGAGAAAGCGTTCACGCTTTTGAATGTGGCGAGCAAGCGCATAAAGATGTTTTGCGCGCTGGAAGCCTGTGAGCTTTGACCAACTCTTAAAAGCCTTGCGTGCTGATGCAACAGCCTCATCCACATCCTTGGCCGTGCCATGGCTCACATGGCCAAGCACTTCGCCATTGGCGGGATTGGTCACCTCAATTTTCTTTGCGTTCGACACAGTGAGATAAACACCATGGATGAAATGGCTAAAACCTGATTTGTGAAAGCCAAGCCATTCCTTGACGTGAGCATTGGATTCAGGGGCTGGGCCATAATCCATGGTGTTCATAATTTCAGTGACGCTTGGCATTGTGTGATCCTTCAAGCGAGTGCGTGGTGGACGAGAGCCGAATAGCGGCCCGTGATGAAATGTTCGAGTTGGCGCTCAATATCTGCCAGCATGGAACTGGCACCTATGCGGAAGAGATTGGGTTCAAGCCATTCGCGCCCGCATTCTTCATTCATTAAAATTTGCCAGCTCATCGCATCCTTCGCAGTTTTCAATCCGCCTGCGGGTTTAAAACCGATTTTAAATCCGGCGAGTACGCCATAATCCCGCAAGGCGCGCAGCATGATAAGACTCACTGGTAATGTGGCGTTCACATCTTCTTTTCCTGTCGAGGTTTTGATGAAATCAGCGCCAGCCTGCATGGCCACCATGGAGGCCTTATAGACATTGCGCAAAGTTTTAAGATCGCCTGTTGCTAAAATGGCCTTCATGTGAGCAGCGCCACAGGCTTCACGCATGGCGCAAATTTCATCGTAGAGGGCTTGCCAATCTTGGCTGATCACCAAAGCGCGGTTGATCACAATATCGATCTCACTGGCACCTTCGCCCACGGCATATTTAATTTCAGCAAGGCGCAAGGGAAGTGGTGTGAGGCCGGAAGGAAAACCGGTGGCCACTGACGCCACTGGAATGCCACTGCCGCGCAGGGCCTTGACGGCATGCGGCACCATGGTGGGATAAACACAAATAGCGCCCACTTTTGGAACTTCATTCAAACCCAGCTTTGCAACAATATCATCACGCAGAGGGCGCTTGGCTTTTTCGCAGAGGCGGTGCACACGGCCTGGCGTATCGTCGCCAGCCAGAGTGGTAAGATCAATGCATTGCAAGGCTTTAACCAACCATGCCGCCTGATATTCCTTCTTCATAGTACGGCGGGTGGCATAGGTTGCCGCACGGCGTTCGGTGGCCGAGGTGTTCACTTGAATTTTTTCGAACCAGGGCAGTTTCAATTCGGTGCCCATGTTTCGAGATGGTGCGTTGGAACCTGGCTTGCTTGATTGAAGATTCACGTCACTGACTGCCTTTCTGACAAGCTCAAAATCAGAGCCATAAGATTAGCCATGCCTCAATTTGAGCATCCTTGTAAAGGCCTGTGAAATTGAGGCAACCTTAAATATTATTCTGAATTTAGATTCACAAAAATCTTCATTTCATATAAAATAGTTCATCCATGGCAATGGCCATCGGGGTTCCATCGGCGTTGTATCTCATAATGTCTTTCATATGATCCCACCATTTTTTCATGACCGGATGATTGGGCAGATCTGCCATGCCGTGATTGTCAGTCCGTTCGAGATAACCAAATAACACATCAGACTCTGGATCGAGATGAATGGAATAATTGCTGATGCCTGCATCAGCTAATAGTTTGACAAGCTCTGGCCAAATTTCATCATGGCGCTTCTTATACTCTGCTTTCATACCGGAGTTGAGAAACATCTTGAATGCGTGGCGTTGCATTGCGCCGGTCTCCTTCGCGTTAGGCCTTTTGGGCCGAAGGTTTTGAGGCCTGCAAAGTTTGAACCAAATTGGGAATAAGCACAGACGAAATGAGCAGAATGCCGATCACCGCTGTCTGGATATGGCCCGTGATATTTTCAAGCGCCATTCCATTGCGCAGATTCAGCACAATTAAAATCGACAGAAGCACACCCAGCATAGACCCCTTGCCCCCAAAAATACTAACACCACCCAGCAAAACCATTGTGATAATATCGAGTTCGAAACCAGTGGCAGCATCGCCACGCACTGATGCGAGGCGGGCTGCATAAAACAGGCCAGCCAAAGCTGATACTACGCCCGACATAATGAAGAGAATTGTTCTAACCCTTGCTACTTTGACGCCAGAATAGCGCGCAACTTCGGCATTATTACCGATCACAAAGACCTGCCGACCAAAGCCCGTGCGGTGCAAAACGATACCGAGAACAACGAGTAAAATCACGAATGTTACAAATGCCAAAGGAAAGGGTCCGATGAAGCCGTCGCGCCCGAGCGAATTGAACCATTCCGGAAAATTGCCAATCCCCTTGTCTTCTAACAACACACGGGCAAGTCCGCGAAACCCGATGAGGCTGGCGAGAGTGACCACCAATGAAGGAATGCCGACATAGGCGATCCAGAAGGCGTTAATTGCGCCCGTAATCACACCCACCAACAAACATAGAGCAATCGCATAGCTGGCCCACATGCCACCATTTACGAGATAAGCAAAAGTACAAGCCGATAGGCCCATAACGGAAGCCACCGACAAATCAATTTCGGCACTGATAATGATGAACGTCATCGTCAATGCGACGATGATCTTCTCATTCGACAATTGGAAAAGATTGATTTGATTTTGCAGCGTTAGAAATTGCGGTGCCAGCATCACGTTTAAGAAAAGCGTGATGGCGAGAATGATAACCAGCAGGCCTTCCCAGGTTTTAAAAAAATTCAAAACGGCAGTGCTTGTTGTCATGGAGCTTGGATTTGCCATTAGGGTTTCTCCTGCATTTTTGTTGGAGCACTTGACGGTGCAAGAGTTTTCTTCCGGCGCAGCCTGGTAAACGAACGGGCCATGAATGTGTCCGCCGCAACAGCCGTCATGATCAACATTCCAAGCAGAGCATCTCGCCAAAACTCGCTGACAACGGCCCAGCGTGTTAAAC
>JANYGE010000319.1 GCA_025362535.1 Hyphomicrobiales bacterium | reverse complement strand
AATCGATCAAGCGCGCCTTAAATCTGCTGCATGAAAAGGGCTGGCAGGTTGAAGGCCGCAGTGCTGAGCAGGTTCTTACAACCCTATCCAAAAAATTGGGTGTGAACCTCATGCACCCTGACGGCGGCGATTTTGATTTGCATCATCAGCCCATTCACGCGGGCCATATTACGAACTCTTCGCTTGATTTGCTTTGGCAGAATGCTGATCGCGCTACATTTCTGGGCCGGGATGTTTTAATCCCGAGCCTTCCAGATTTGCTGGTCATTTCAGCTTCGCATGGTTTACGTTTTACGCTGCGTGGAAAAAAACGGGCCAATCTCTGGGCCATCGATTTCATCAATGGAATAGAAAAGCTAAATGGCGACTTTAGAGAGCTTGCCAAGAGTGCGCATCATTTGGGTTCCAGCGCCAGCGTTTGTGCGGCTCTCACTTTTGGGTTGGAGCACTTTAGAACGCGCCTTCCTGAGGCGCAGGTTGAAACTTATTTGCAAGAGCAGCTACCAAAAGCCAAGCTTTTGCGATTTGCGCTCGAAAGCCAAGCGCCTAACGCAGCAACGAAAGTCGCAAGATCTCTCGCTTTAGGAATAGCGCGGCGTTCTTCGCGCATTCCAACGGCGGAGTTTGGCGTTTAAAACGCCCCTTGATCGAAGTCGCTCAACCGATTATCCCACCCTGAAACAAGGGTCATTACATGTTAGAAGCTGCCAAACGTATTGCCGATAAGAAAGACTGGATCAAGGGTGCCACGGGCGACTGGGAGATTATTATTGGGCTTGAGGTTCATGCTCAAGTCACCTCCAAATCCAAGTTGTTCTCAGGCGCGTCGGCTGAATATGGTGGGGCACCGAATGATCATGTCTCAATGGTGGATGCGGCCATGCCGGGCATGTTGCCGGTGATCAATGAATTCTGCGTGGAGCAGGCAGTGCGCACGGGGCTTGGCCTCAAAGCGCAGATCAATAATTACTCGGTGTTTGACCGCAAGAATTATTTCTATCCCGATTTGCCGCAGGGCTATCAGATTTCACAGTTTAAGCAGCCCATCGTGGGCGAGGGCGTGGTGACCATAGATTTAGACGATGGCAAATCCATTCCAGTGCGGGTTGAGCGTTTGCATTTGGAGCAGGATGCTGGAAAATCATTGCATGACCAGCACCCGAACATGAGCTTTGTCGATCTCAACCGCTCTGGTTGCGCGCTCATGGAAATTGTGTCGAAGCCGGACATGCGCTCGGCTGATGAAGCCAAAGCCTATGTGACCAAGCTGCGCCAGATCATGCGGTATTTAGGAACTTGCGATGGCAATATGGAGCAGGGCTCCATGCGGGCTGATGTGAATGTTTCCGTTCGTGCGCCGGGTGCTCCCTTCGGCACGCGTTGCGAAATCAAGAATGTGAATTCCATCCGCTTCATGGGCCAGGCCATTGAATATGAAGCGCGCCGCCAGATTGGCGTGATTGAGGATGGTGGCAAGATTGATCAGGAAACCCGGCTTTATGACGCTAAAAAGGGCGAAACCCGCTCCATGCGTTCAAAGGAAGAAGCACATGATTATCGCTATTTCCCTGATCCAGATTTGCTACCGCTAAAGCTTGATTCCGCCCGTGTAGCTGAAATTAAAGCCAGTTTGCCGGAATTGCCGGATGAGAAGAAAGCCCGCTTTATGAGCGCCTATGGCCTTTCGGCTTATGATGCGGCAGTGCTGGCCGCCGAGCCGCCATCGGCTGATTTTTATGAAACTGTGGCCAAGGGCAGGGACGGCAAACTCTCCGCCAATTGGGTGATTAACGAGTTCTTTGGTCGCTTGAACAAAGAAGGCAAAACCATTGAAACTACTCCGGTTTCTGCTGCGCAGATTGGTGGCATCGTGGATTTGATTACGGCCGGCACCATCTCAGGCAAAATAGCCAAGGATGTGTTTGAAATCGTTTGGACGGAAGGCGGCAGCCCGGCTGAAATCGTCGAAACACGCGGCCTTGTTCAGGTGACCGATATGGGCGCCATCGAGAAAGCCGTGGATGAGATTATCGCTGCCAACCCCGATAAGGTTGAGGCCGTAAAAGTGAAAGCTTCCATGCTCGGCTGGTTCGTTGGCCAGGTGATGAAAACCACTGGTGGCAAGGCCAATCCGCAGTCTGTGAATGATTTACTGCGGGAAAAGCTTGGAATTAACCAATAGTGGTTAATTTTTATTAACTATTTCCAATTGCTTACGGGGTTTGCTATAGTCCGTGTGCTGATTATCAGTACACAAACGATTATAGGAGTTTGCTCCCATGGCAAAACCAGCCAAGCGGGCAGTTAAGAAATCTGTGCCTGCCAAGAAAGCGCCGCCTAAAAAAGTGGCAAAACCTGTGAAATCTCCAGCTTCTCGCGGGCCTACGTCGGCTGAGAAGGGGCGCTTTACCCTTTATGGTTTTGCAACGTCTGGCCCCACTTATACCGCAGCACTTATGCTGTCGCTGTGCAAGCATCCGTTCTCCTATATCCATGTGAATTTGCGTGAGGGTTCGCATAAGCAGCCTGATTATTTGGTGAAGAACCGTTATGGCCAAGTGCCTGCGCTGCGCGACGGGCAAACTGTTATTGTGCAATCTGCGGCCATTCTGATGCACTTGTCGGAATCCTTAGGCAAATTTGATGCAAAAACTCCGTTAGAGCGCCACCGCGTGCGTGAATGGTTGTTCTGGCAGTGGGATAAGTTATCGGTTCCCGTGTTCCGCTTGCGCCAACGGGCGCGCGGCCAGCGCCAGTTCGGCGATGAAGTGCGCATTATGTATGATACGGAAGCAAAAGCAGCGCTGGCGGTTCTGGAATTGGAACTGGCCAAGGCTGAATGGGTTGTTGGCAAGAAGCCAACCGTGGCTGATGTGGGCATTTATGGGGTTCTGCGCTATGCGTCGGAAGCCAATATTGAACTTGGCCATTATCCCCATATTACCGCTTGGAAGAAGAGGTTTGAAGAATTGCCTGGGTTTGCTACACCTGAGCAACTGCTCCCGATGGAGAGCCGACTCATCTGATCATTTCGTAAGGCCAAACGCGTGACATCTTTTGCAGCATCCAAAACCACCCCACCTGCATCAGAGGACGGAAAACCAAAACGGAAAAAGAGCCGTGATTGGAGTGGCGCAACTCTGGTGCTGATGCTGGGGTTGAGCGGTCTTATTTTGGCGCAGCTTGGGCATTTGTGGATTGCCTTTGATGTGGCATCGCAATTTTCTGTCCAATTTATCTTTTTGGTTTTGGCTGCGGTGTTGAGCATGGCTGCGCCGCGCATGAAGGGTTTGGTTGCCGTAATCTTCTTTGCTCTGATGATTGTGGGTTATGCGCTGTGGCCGCATTGGGTTTCGACAGGCGAAGTGAGGGCTGCAGCACCAACCGTTGCGGAACAGCAACTGAAGGTGGCCAGCTTCAACACCTATGCCAATAATCAAGACTATCAAGGCATCATCAATTCGGTTCTCGCTATGGATGCTGATATTGTAACCCTGATTGAAATGGAGAATGACAAGCAGGGTGTGTTTGCTGCGCTGAAGCAGAAATACCCGTATCAGTTTGATTGCAACACCACTCAAAACTGCCATCTGGCGATGATTTCGAAATATCCGCTCACGGATGTTGATTCTCAGGCGCTCTGGGATGGGCCACCCTATGTGCGCGCATCGCTGGGCCCGCAATTTGGCGGCCTTACGGTTTTCGGCGTTCACACCACGCGGTTTCCACATTCGCGCGCGCAGTTCAAACAAGTGAATGCCTTGGTCAAATTGGTTGAAACATTGCCGGGCCGGGTTGTGATGATGGGTGACTTTAACTCCACACCGTTTTCGCGCATCAACCAAGCTGTCTCGGATGGTTTGGGGTTCACTAGGCTTACTCATTTGCCCACTTGGCCTGCTACCATTGGTTTTCCGCAATTGGCGATTGATCATATTTTTGTAAGCCCCGGCATTCGCGCCTTGAGTGAACAGCGCATCGGCGACAATGCCGGCTCAGATCATTTTCCGATTTTTATGGTGCTGGCCATTTCACCTCCTTGAGTGTTGGTGAATGGGACGTGAAGAAAACACAGTAAAATCGCGATTAATTTTACGCAACTTATTGATATATATTGCATAATTTTGCATGCTTAAAAATTGAATAAAGCCTGATTCAATTTTTCTTAAGCCTATCATTTAACGCGGCGTTGTTTTGCCTGGCGCAAATTGAACCCATCAACGGACCACAAAAATGGGTCCAAACAGATGGGGATAAAAATGGTTTCGAACGTACAGATTATACAAAGCTTAGATCCAGTTCAGGTTGCGGCTGAAGATCTTTTTGCATTGGGCATGGAATATTGCTTGGGCAAAACCGTGCCGCAAAATTATATTGAAGCGCATAAATGGTTCAATATTGCAGCT
>JANYGE010000314.1 GCA_025362535.1 Hyphomicrobiales bacterium | reverse complement strand
TCCGTAAGGTGGCTAAGGTTCGTTTGACGAACGGCTTCGAAGTTGTGAGCTACATTCCAGGTGAAGGCCACAATCTTCAAGAACACAGCGTTGTCATGATCCGTGGCGGCCGTGTGAAGGATTTGCCGGGCGTTCGTTATCATATCATCCGCGGTGTACTCGATACGCAAGGCCTTCCAAAGCGCCGTCAGCGTCGTTCGAAGTATGGCGCAAAGCGTCCAAAGTAAGCGCGGGGAGAATAGAATATGTCACGTCGTCATCGCGCCGAGAAACGCGTTATCAATCCAGATCCTAAGTTTGGTGATCTGATCCTGTCGAAATTCATGAATAACCTCATGAAAGAAGGCAAAAAATCTATTGCTGAAGGCATCGTTTACGGTGCTATGGAAATCGTTCAAACGAAATCCAAGGCTGACCCACTTGCATTGTTCCATTCTGCTTTGGACAATGTGGCTCCTGCCATCGAAGTGCGTTCGCGCCGCGTTGGTGGTGCAACCTATCAAGTTCCAGTTGAAGTTCGTGCTGAGCGCCGTCAGGCTTTGGCCATTCGCTGGATCATCAATGCTGCTCGTGGCCGCAATGAAAAAACAATGGTGGAACGTCTTTCTGCAGAATTGCTCGATGCCGGTAACAACCGTGGCACCGCAGTGAAGAAGCGCGAAGACACGCATAAGATGGCCGAAGCGAACCGCGCTTTCAGTCATTATCGTTGGTAAGAGATTTAGAGAATTATGGCACGCACCCACGCACTTGAAGATTATCGTAACTTCGGCATCATGGCTCACATTGATGCTGGCAAGACGACAGCCACTGAACGGATTTTGTATTATTCAGGCAAAACCCATAAGATTGGCGAAGTGCATGATGGTGCTGCCACCATGGATTTCATGGAGCAAGAACAAGAGCGCGGTATTACGATTACGTCTGCTGCCACCACAACAACTTGGAACGGCAAGCGCCTGAACATCATCGACACTCCCGGCCACGTGGACTTCACAATTGAAGTTGAACGTTCGCTGCGCGTGCTTGATGGTGCTGTGTGCGTTCTCGATTCAAACCAAGGTGTTGAACCACAAACCGAAACAGTTTGGCGCCAAGGCGACAAATATGCAGTTCCACGCATCGTGTTCTGCAACAAGATGGACAAGACTGGCGCTTCATTTGAACAGTGCCTGAAAGACATCAAGGAACGTCTGGGCGCTCGCGCTGTTCCAATTCAGTTGCCAATTGGCGCTGAAGCAGATTTCAAAGGCATCATTGATCTGGTTCGCATGAAGGCCGTAGTTTGGGACAACGAAGAACTCGGTGCTTCCTTCCACGATGAAGAAATTCCAGCTGATATGTTGGCTGCAGCTGAACAAGCCCGCGCTGATATGATTGAAGCTTGTGCTGAACTCGATGATGCTGCGATGGATGATTATCTCAATGGCAAACCAATGGCCAATGAGACCATTAAGCGCCTTCTCCGCAAAGCGGTTTTGAACGCATCGTTCTTCCCAGTTCTCTGTGGTTCAGCCTTCAAGAATAAGGGTGTTCAACCTTTGCTCGACGCAGTTTGCGATTATCTGCCATCACCTCTGGATCGTCCTGCCATTAAGGGCATTGATGTGAAGACTGGTGGCGAAACCACCCGTCCATCATCCGATACCGAACCTTTGGCACTTCTTGCATTCAAGTTGATGGATGACCAATATGGCATTCTCACTTTCTGCCGTATTTATTCTGGTGTGTTGAGCAAAGGTACATCGTTGCTGAACTCAACCCGCGAAAAGACTGAGCGTGTTGGCCGCATGGTTTTGATGCATGCTAACAACCGCGAAGAAATTGCTGAAGCCCATGCTGGCGACATTGTTGCTCTCGTTGGTTTGAAAGATACCCGCACTGGCGACACGCTGTGCGATGCTTCTAAGCCAGTGATCCTCGAAAAGATGGAATTCCCTGAGCCCGTTATTGAAATGAAGGTTGAACCTAAGACTAAGGTTGACCAGGAAAAGATGGCCGTGGCTCTCTATAAGTTGGCTGCTGAGGATCCTTCCTTCCGCGTTTCAACGGACTCTGAGTCTGGCGAAACTATTATTAAGGGCATGGGCGAACTTCATCTTGATATTAAGGTGGACATTCTCAAGCGCACGCACAAAGTTGAAGTTGTTGTTGGTGCGCCACAGGTTGCTTATCGTGAAGCAATCACCCGCAAGATTACCAAAGATTACACCCACAAGAAGCAAACGGGTGGTACTGGTCAGTTCGCTCGCGTTATTCTCGAAATCGAACCTGCTGAAAAGGGTGCTGGCAACTCGTTTGAAGCCCGCATCGTTGGTGGTTCCGTTCCGAAGGAATATATCCCAGGCGTTGAAAAAGGCCTTAACTCAGTTCTCAACAGCGGCCCACTGATTGGCTTCCCGGTTGTTGATATGAAGGTTGCTCTCGTTGATGGTGCTTACCATGACGTTGACTCCTCTGCGATCGCCTTCGAAATTGCCACACGCGCCGCAATGCGCGAAGCTTTCGAAACTGCCGGTGCAGTTTTGCTTGAACCTATTATGAAAGTCGAAGTGACTGCTCCGGATGAATATCTGGGTGGTGTGATCGGCGATCTTAACTCACGTCGTGGCCAAATCATGGGCACTTCGACACGTGGCAATGCACAGATTGTGAATGCCATGGTGCCGTTGGCAAACATGTTTGGTTACATTAACAACCTGCGCTCAATGAGCCAGGGGCGTGCGTCCTACACTATGCAGTTCGATCACTACGAGCAGGTTCCAACTGCTGTAGCTGACGAAGTGAAAAAGAAATACTCGTAATCCCATTTGTTCTGAACGACCCGTTTAAGGAGACCCGCCATGGCCAAAGAGAAATTTAACCGCGACAAGCCGCATTGCAATATTGGAACTATTGGTCACGTTGACCATGGTAAGACATCACTGACAGCAGCGATCACCAAGATTTTGG
>JANYGE010000312.1 GCA_025362535.1 Hyphomicrobiales bacterium | reverse complement strand
ATTTGTTGAAAATTGTTTCAATAAATTCAAGATCATTGCAAAGGGTGTTGCAGTTTACGCACCAATCGTATTAAGAGGGGCCACCAAACGATTTGCCGGTTTAGCTCAGTTGGTAGAGCACCTGATTTGTAATCAGGGGGTCGCGGGTTCGAATCCTGCAACCGGCACCATATTACACTGACAGAACAAATACTTACGCAAAATTCAGAATTTGCATTTGAAGATCATATTTAGAAATCAAAGATTTCCATTTCTCCAGAAGCCGCAGCAGCCGCTAAATCAACATAGCCAGTGGAGCTGCGCAGCCTGCTCGCAACATCACTGAGGAGAAGCGAACTGACCGCGGTATTCACATCCACTTGCAATTCGCCAGGCACCAAGTCTGAAAGCCTATCGGAAAAATCCGCAAGGGCGAGCAGTGTTTGCCCAATGCTGTCTATCCGTTGCAGATCAGACACCATATGACCATTATATCCCCCTGAGCGGCTGGAAATACCTGCCACGGTTTGCTCCACCGAGCTTACGGCGTCGGCGAGATGACGCAGTTCAGCATTCAACTGTTTCAAAACGCTGGTGAGCGATGTGGAACTCATGGAGTAACTCGGGTTCATTCTAATCACACATTCCTTTATACCAACGCCACAAATATCAAAACAAATCGAGATCGCCAGACGTGTCTGCCACAACTGGCTTTACGGCCTCCACAATGGCAACTTCCTCATTCGCCACAAGCATCTGCAAGGCCTTGCCTGTTGCAGGCCAAAATTGCACACGGCGTCCTTGACCACCACCAACACTACCACCTGTAAATGAAATACGTTCACGATCAAGAAATTCACGAGCAAAAATGGCGTTAGATGTTCCAATGTTGCCAAGCCCTTTGATGATATTGGCACCGCCAAAAATCTTGGCCTGCAGGCGATCACGGCTTGCCCCAAGCTTCAGCAATCCGTTGATCAAAAGCTCCATCAAATGAACGCCATAACGGCCACCTTGCCCAGACCCCGACTCACCGGGCAATAGGAAGTGGTTCATACCGCCAACCTTTGCTAGGGGATCATACATGCAAGCGGCAATACACGAACCCAACAAAGTGGAGATGACAACCTCGGCACTCCCACTTACGTGGCACTCTCCTTGTATGATACTAACGCGCGACGAATTAACTAACATTGACTCAAACCAGCTTTCCTACAACAGCTTCTATTGTGGCTTTAAGACTAGGCACTGTGAATGGCTTTGGCAGATAGTTGTTGAGCCCAAAGGCACGGCCTTGATCAATCAGCGCTTTGTCGCCCCGACCAGTCACCAGAATGAACCCCACCTGTCGGGTAGGCGTGTATTCACGAAGTGCACGAAGAAATTGTAGGCCGTCGAGTTTTGGCATATTGAAATCTGAAAGAACGAGATGTGAAGGGCCTGCCATCATCGACTTGAGCCCCTGCTCGCCGTCGACCGCCATGGTCACGTTGTTGATACCGATTTGGTTGAGGCCGTCAACCAGCAGCATGCGGCTTACCGATGTGTCGTCTACGACGAGAACTTTTAGATGTTGTGCAATTGCCATATTATGGTTTCCTATGCGAAAGCTGACGCTGTAAGATGTGAAATTTCATGCCCAATTTTTTCAATGGGTAACTGGAGGCCAACAGCGCCCATGTCATATGCAGCCTTTGGCATTCCATATACAACACTGGTTGCCTCGTTTTGGCCTATGGTGCGGGCACCTTTCTCCCGCATTTCCAAAAGCCCTGCGGCACCATCGCGGCCCATGCCGGTAAGAATAACCCCAACGCATTGAGCCCCGGCACAGCGAGACACTGAGTTAAACAACACATCAACCGATGGCCGATGTCCATTCACCGTTTCGCCTTGGCGCAGACGGCATGAATAGAGCCCGCGACCAATGATTTCAAGATGCGCATCGCCTCCTGGTGCCAGGTAAACATGGCCCGCCTTCAGTGTCATGCCTTCCTTTGCTTCAACCACCTTTGCCGCACAGAGGCGATCCAGGCGGCTAGCGAGACTGGTGGTGAAATGCGGCGGCATATGCTGGGTGATAACAGTTGGAGCACACTGTTCGGGATAGGTGCTCAACACACTGATCAGCGCTTCCACGCCCCCAGTTGATGAGCCAATAGCCACGATCTTTGCACCCGGCCTGAATTCTTTTTGCTCACGCGTTTGCACAAGCGCCGCAACCAGAGGCGTAAGCCTTGCGCGCATGTTTGACTGAGCGGCAATCTTAATTTTCTCCGGCAGCTGATCAAAGCTGTTAGGATTATTAGCGGTTGGCTTTACAACACACTCAATTGCCCCAAGTTGCAGTGCCTGAATAGCAACTTCGCTGCCCTTGCTGGTCAGGGTAGATACCATGACAACCGGCATGGGGCGCAACCGCATAACTTTTTCAAGAAACTCAATGCCGTTCATCTGTGGCATTTCAACATCAAGGGTCATTACATCGGGATTGAGATCCTTGATGGCCTGACGTGCCGATGCGGCATCCAGCACTTTTGCAACGACCTCAATTTCCGGATCAGCACTCAACACATTGGCAACCAATTGCAGCATGGTCGGAGAATCATCAACAATCAAAACACGAATTTTCTTCATGCCGCCGCCTTTATTGTTTTTCGATAGGTTGTTGTTCCGTCAACCTGAGTTTGCGCAAGTGCAGTTCCGGTGACACGCTCGGAGTGGCCGATGTAAAGAACCCCGTTTGTATCAAGCAGGGGAAGCATACGGCTCCAGATGCGGGCTTGCGTGGGTGCGTCAAAGTAAATGACAACATTGCGGCAAAACATAACTTGGAAGGGCCCACTCATAGGCCACGCCCCCATGAGATTGAGAGGCCGGAAGGAAATAAGGCTCCGCACATCATTATCTAGCTGATAGTGCTTTACTCCGTTGACGGTGACTCGCTCCATCCACTTGCTGCGCAGAGCTGAATCCACATCGCTCATTTCACTTTCGGGATAAAGACCAGCTTTTCCAGTAGCGATGACATGTGGGTTTATATCGGTTGCGAGAATACGGATATCATACTCTCGCGCTGCGGGCAGAATGGACAGGATAGTCAGTGCGATAGAATACGGCTCTTCACCGCTAGAACACCCAGCCGACCAAATCCGAATTTTTTTTCCAGCACGCGCCGCACTGATGAGCCCGGGAAGTACCTTTGTTTTCAAATGCTCAAAATGATGGTTTTCGCGAAAAAACCGTGTGACATTTGTGGTAAGAGCAGCACACATACGAGCATGTTCTTCATTACCAGAGTCCGACACAAGCGAACAATAGTCGCGAAAGCTTTCAATACCCAACACCCGCAAGCGCTTGGTAAGGCGTGAGTAGACCAGTGTTGCCTTGGAATTATCAAGGGTTATGCCTGTCTCGTCATACAAAGTGCGTGCGATGAGGTCGAAGTCCTGCTGGGTAAACGCGAACTCACTGGAGGCAACGATACTCATGCAGCCTCACGATCCATGGCAGGTAGAATGGTATCAAGAGTTATAATACTAATCATGCGTCCCTCTAAATCAATGACGCCACGCACAAAGGAACGTGCTACTTGTGAAGCCACATCAGGTGTTGGTTGGATAAAGTTTGGATCAAGCGAAAGGATGTCGGATACAGCATCAACAAGAATGCCAGCAATCTTCTCTCCCACTTGGCTTACAATGATCACATGGCGAGCCGTCGGTTCAACCACAGGCAACCCAAGACGTGCAGCAAGATCAACTACTGGCAAAACCGCTCCGCGCAGGTTTATCACACCCCGCACAAACTTGGGCGAATGGGGAATTGCGGTTGCTGGAGTCCAACCCCGTATTTCACGCACCGACATGATGTCAACACAGAACTCCTGAGTTCCAATCCGGAAGGCCACAAGTTCCTGCTTTTTATTCTTTTCATCTGTTTTAATTTTATTCATGGGTTCAACTCGTTTTTGCCAAGGCTTCTTCAAACTGTGCGGGTTCATGACGCTTGTTGCTGACTAGCGTATCAACATCAAGGATCATGGCCACGCGCCCATCGCCAAGAATGGTCGCAGCAGCGACACCCTCAGTCCGTCCATAATTTGTTTCAAGACTTTTGATCACCACTTGCCGCTGATCGAGAATTGCATCGACAAGAAGCGCATTGCGACTACGATTTTCGGTTTCGACAAGAATAGCAACACCATTTGGTGGTTTTGAAGACCTCGGACGAATTCCAATTTCTGCACCTACGTCAATCAATGGCACGAAACTGTCACGCACCCGCATAACAAAGGCCCCATCACCCAGCGGATGAATGTTTTCGGGGCTTGGCTGCAAGGTTTCAACAATGGCCGTCAGCGGGATAACGAATGTCTGGTCATCAATGGCTACCACGATGCCATCCAGCACCGCCAAAGTGAGTGGCAGGCTCATTGAAAATGTCGAACCTGCCTTGGGTTTGGAAGAAATGGTGATGCGTCCACCCAAGGCCTGGATTGATCTTTTGACCACGTCCATGCCCACACTGCGGCCAGAAATATTGGAAACCGTTGCGGCGGTTGAGAAGCCAGGAAGGAAGAGAAGATTGTCGATTTCAGCGTCAGTCAATGCCGCGTCCGGGGCCACCAAGCCTTTACGCTTTGCCGATTCCAACACCTTGGGGCGGTTGATGCCAGCACCATCATCGGAAACTTCTATGACAACACGGCCAGAGCGGTGTGCAGCAGAAAGCCGGATCACACCCTCGGCAGGCTTGCCAGCGGCAACACGTTCCTCCGGAGTTTCTAATCCATGGTCAACACCGTTACGGATCATATGTGTCAACGGGTCGGCAAGCAGCTCGATAACTGTTTTATCAATTTCAGTAGCTTCACCCTCAGTTTTGAGACGAACCTCCTTTCCGGTCGCATCAGCAACCTCACGGATGATGCGCGACATGCGTTGGAACAACGGCCTTACCGGCTGGGCACGAATTGCCATCACACTTTCCTGAAGGTCGCGGGTCAAGTGTTCGAGCTCTTCGAGGCTGGTTGCCACATGCGAATTGGTGACATTGCCAGACCTAAAAACCCGTTGGGTTAACATCGCCTGATTGATAACAAGTTCACCCACTAAATTGATAAGACGATCAACCCGCTCAAGATCAACCCGGATTGTAGCAGGCACAGGAGCTGAAGCCTTGGTAGATGTTTTTGCCTCTACCGAAACCGCAACTGGCTTTACTGGCAATGCTTCGATTTCCGCAGGCTCTGCGACTACGGGAGCGGGAATCGGAGCCGGAGCAGGTGATTGACTGCGTACCCGTTGCATCAAGGCTTCAATATCAATTTCATTGCTAGAAGCGATTGGTGCTGCAAGATCGGTTATCGCAAGTTCACAATCACCTTCAACGAATTCAAACACCTCAGCAACGATCTGACGGTTAAATTCGGTGGTAAAATTTATAGTCCAATCAAGATAGGATTCATTAACGTCAAGTTCGGCGAAAGTCGGTATATTCGCTGTATTGCAATTAATGGCGACCGTTCCAAGGCGCTGCAACTCGCGAAACAGCATGATCGGCTCATTCGCCTTATCGAACATTCCGCGAAACGGACGGAATTTTATTTCAAACTGGTTGCCCTCTGGTTTCTCTGGCTCAGCTAACGGTGTGGGATCGCCAAAATCAATAATGAGCGGTTGAAAATCAATGTCAGCAAACTCGTCAACGTCATCATGCTTTGCCCCACTACCGAGCAGATCGTTGAACTCCTCAATAACAGACGCACCAATATCAGGTGACACTTCACCACCTTCCCGCGAAGCAGACACAAGATCAGACAAAACGTCGACCGACTTCAGCATGAGCTTGAGCAGGTCTGCATCGGGCGCCAATGTACCGGAGCGAACTTTGTCGAGCGCTGTTTCAAACACATGGGCAAAGCCCACAAGTTCGTTAAGCTTAAATGCGCCAGCACCACCCTTAATGGAGTGGACCGCACGAAACACCGCATTCACAGTGTCTGAGCTTGTATCGCCCTCTTCCATCGTAATGAGGCCAGCTTCAAGAGTTGTAAGCTGTTCATCGCATTCCTGGAAGAAGGTTTCGCGAATTGCTGCCATTTGATCCATGGTTTTTGCTCTTCTTTAAACGATTAAGCGGCAACGCGCCGGATGGCTGCAACGAGCTTGACAGGGTCGAATGGTTTGATAATCCAACCAGTGGCACCCGCTTTACGGGCCCGCATTTTCTTGTCATCATCGCTTTCGGTGGTGAGCACGAGAATAGGCACTGAGCGATAACGCTCTTCACGACGAACCGCCTCAATAAAGCCAAAACCATCAAGCCGTGGCATGTTGATATCAGTTACAATCACGCGCGGTGTTTCAAGTGCCAGCACTTCAAGCCCATGCTGGCCATCTTCGGCCTGCGTCACCTGAAAACCAGCTTCGGTCAAAGCCATCATCAACATGTCACGCATGGTACGGGAATCATCAATAGTTAAAACGGTTATGGTCATGGGGCTAATTATTCCGTTGCAAAACATTCATTTTGGATGCCCAGAAGGCGCACAGATTCCAGCAGCGTGGCTGAAGGCGTGGTGATATTGAACACCATGCCATCGGCCTTCCAAGTCGCTGCCGCCGAGAGAAGAACTTGCAGGCACGGTGTACTCACCCGGTTTACTGCTGCACCATTCACGCTGAGGGCTTTGCCCTGCAGCGGTTTAAGGTCAGCCAGCAACTGCTTGGCAATGGTTGAATCCAATACCGCT
>JANYGE010000279.1 GCA_025362535.1 Hyphomicrobiales bacterium | reverse complement strand
CCGCCTTGTGGAGCTCGAGGCGGTTGACCGAAACGCCGACCGCGCCGGCCGCGACGCCTTCGGTCACGAGTGCGGCCATGCGGACGATGTCGTCGTCGGTGGCCGGTTCGTTGGCCGCGCCGCGCTCGCCCATCACGAAGGCGCGCACCGCGCCGTGCGGAACCTGCGCGGCGACATCGAGTGCGCGCGGGATCTGGTCGAGCGCGTCGAGATACTCGGCGACCGACTCCCAGCCCCAGTGGATCGCCTCGCGCAGCGACGCGCCCGGGATGCCCTCGACACCCTCCATGAGTCCGATGAGCCAGTCGTGCCGATCGGGCGCGGCGGGCGCGAACCCGACACCGCAATTGCCCATCACCACGGTGGTCACCCCGTGCCAGATCGACGGCGTGAGGAGCGGATCCCACGTGACCTGGCCGTCGTAGTGCGTGTGCACGTCGACGAAGCCGGGCGTCACCGAGAGGCCGGTGGCATCGAGCTCCTCGCGCCCGGGATCGGCGACGACGCCGACCTCGGTGATGATCCCGTCGTCGATCGCCACGTCGGCGAGCACTGGGCGACCGCCCCGGCCGTCGATCACGGTCCCGTTCCGGATGTCCTTCAAAAAGCTGGTGAGCGAACTTGATAAGCATGCGAGCGCTTTTGTCAAAGAACTCCACTGGGATATTCGCGGGGGTAAGCCAATCTGTGATTCAATCTGGGTGAATGTGATGCCCGAAGGTGGTAGCCACACATCGCATATCCACACCAATTCAGTGATCAGCGGAACATATTATGTGGCCGTGCCACAAGGTGCTGGCCCCATCGTCTATGAAGATCCGCGCCATGCGCTGATGATGGCTGCACCCCAGCGCTTAAGCACCGCACCACCCGAAATGAAATCCCATATCAGTGAGATTCCAGAAGCTGGAACATTGCTCTTGTGGGAAAGCTGGCTGCGCCACGAAGTGCCGCTCAACAAGGCTGAGGGGGCCCGCATTTCGGTGAGCTTCAATTATGTAATTGGTGCGAAGTAACCTTAAAATCGAGACATGACAAATATTCGTTCAAAAACCTATCTGATCGGAATTGATACTGGTGGCACCTATACGGATGCCGCAATCATTGATCCTGCCAACCACAAGGTTCTGGCCACGGCCAAAGCATTGACCACCAAGGGCGATCTGGCCATTGGCGTGAGCGAAGCTCTGTCATTGGCCACGGATCGGTTAGGGGTTGAGTTTCAAGCCGAAAATGTGCAGCTGGTTTCTGTCTCCACCACGCTTGCTACCAATGCTGTTGTTGAAGGCCATGGCAGTGCTGTTGGCGTTATCCTGATTGGCTTTGATGATGCTATGGTTGAGCGCACTGGCATTGCAAAATCATTTCCTGGTATTCGTATTGCACGGGTGGCCGGAGGGCATGATCATAATGGTGAGGCCTTGGCTTCATTGGATGAAGCCGCACTCGAGCGGGCAATTGTTGAATTTGCACCAGAGGTGAGTGCCTTTGCAATTGCTGCTTCATTTGCAGGCCGCAATCCGCAGCATGAGTTGAAGGCACGCGAGATTGTGGGGCGTCTCTGTGATAAGCCATCAACCATTTCGACGGAGCTTTCGACAGCTCTTGATGCGCCGCGAAGGGCTTTGACTGCGCTTTTGAATGCGCGGTTGATTTCTCGCGTTACGCAATTGGTGGCCGCCATGCGCCGGGCTATGCAGGCTAAAAATATCGTCTGCCCCTTGATGATCGTGAAGGGTGATGGCAGTTTGGCCAATGCCGATATTGTGGCCAGCCGCCCGATTGAAACTGTTCTATCGGGGCCTGCGGCCAGTTTAATTGGGGCTAAATGGCTCTCTGGGCGGGATGATTTTATCATGTCAGATATGGGCGGCACCACCACCGATATTGGTGTGCTGATTGCGGGCCGCCCGCGTGTGGCAGAGCAGGGTGCTGAAGTTGCTGGATGGCGCACCATGGTAAAGGCCATTGATGTGAAGACGATTGGTCTTGGCGGTGATAGCGAAGTGCAGTTGGATTTTAATGGCGTTTTGAAAATTGGTCCACAACGCGCTGTTCCGATTTCATTGCTGGGTCAAAAATTTCCACAAATACTTGCCATCATGGAATCAGAACTATCTGACAGTGAAGGTGGGTCAATGCATGGCAAGTTTGTGTTGCTTCCGTTTGGCGCTGCAGGCCACGGGGATGTTGCAGGGTTAAGCTCGCGCGAAGTTGAAATTCTCGCCGATGTGAAGTTGCAGCCTCAGTCCTTGCGTAAACTTGCTTCATCTTCTGGCGCACAGCGGGCTATTGCATCACTGCGCAAAAAGGGCCTCATTCAATTTAGTGGATTTACGCCTTCTGATGCCTCCCATGTTTTGGGGTTGCAAAATAATTGGTCAGCCGAGGCCGCTACGTTGGCAGCGCGGCTGCTCACGCGTTTCAGGGATATGAAAGCGCCGAACGATGAGCGGGTGCAAGAGTTTTGTAAATCTGTTTGGCATAAAACAGTCGCACTCTCGGCGCGGGTGATCCTTGATACAGCTTTTGGCGAGCCTGTGAAGGCCGATGTCTTGCTCGATGTGGCATGCGAAGGGTTGGAAACAAAAGGCTTGGTGCGCGTTGCGCTTTCACCTTCTATTCCCATTGTCGCGGTCGGTGGACCGGTTCAAGTTTACTATCCGGAAGTGGGTCGGAGATTGGCGTGTGAAGTGGTGTTTGCGCCGCATTGTGAAGTGGCAAATGCAGTTGGAGCTGCGGCTGGAATTGTCGCGCATAAGGTGATTGTGAATGTTGAAGGTGATGGCAATGGCGCGTTTCGCGTGTTGGGTGCGGGCATCATTGAAATTCACTCCAGTGGCCGAGTTGCCCTTCAGAAAGCTTCAGAATTAGCAAGCTCGGCTGCGCAAAAAATTGCAACTGAGCAGGGTGCGCATGATGCACGTATCTTGATTTCAGTTGAGAAACATTTTTTGCCGGATGCCCAAAGCGATGATGGACTGCTAACAGCCATTGTAACAGCCGAGGCAACGGGGCGGCCAAATTAGATTAATGACACGTTAACCACATTGTAAATGTTTCAAGCAACTTACCGTTAACGGATCATTTGATTTGAATAGCGCAATGAAGAATTAACCGTACAGCCAATAAAGTGAAGCCAATGACTTTGGAGAGTTGTGCTTTCATGAATGCCGTTGGTTTTAAGGGTTGGGACGAGTTGGGTTCGAAGACCGTCGCGTGGCGGGTTGACAAACCGGAAGCAGCCAAACCTGCATCAATGCCATTTTTCCCTGATCAGCAGGGTGGCGTTTATGAAAAACTGCTCGCCAATCTTCCGGTCATGTTGCACAGCATGGATGGCTCTGGACGCATGCTTTCAGCCAATGCGGCGTGGTGCACGGCATTGGGATATGAGCCAGAAGATATTGTGGGACGCAGTTTTAGCGAATTCTTGCCGCTTGAATCGCGGAGCCGCTTGGTCACTGAAATCTACCCGAAATACTTGCTCTCCAGTTCTTATCGCAACGGCGAAATTCTGATTCACCGTAAGGATGGATCGCTTGCCACTGTCATGCTGTCGATGAATGCTTATCGGGGCGACAAGGGCCGCTTGGAGCGTTCAGTTTGTATTCTCGAAGATATCACCAACCGCAAGATTGCGGAGATTGCTTCATCACGTAGCGATCAAAGATTTAGAGGTGCATTTGCTGCGGCTGCTCATGGTATGGCTGTGGTTAGTCCATCGGGGCAAATTGAAGCTGCCAACCAAGCTCTCTGCAAATTCCTCGGGCGCAATGATTTGGATACGGCGACATTTGGCTTTGAAGAACTATTGCATAAGGATGATCGCGGTCAATTCTTGAATGGTATGCGCCAACTTCTGTCTGGCGAAGTTCCCATGCTGCAACAAGAAATTCGCTACACCACGCCATCAGGCACAGTGATGCATGGCGCAACTTCGATTGCTCTGGTTAAGAATGAGAAGGGCGAGACTGAACAGTTAATCGTTCAGATCAATGACACCAGCGAGAAGAAGCAAGTGAATGAACGCTTACAGAAGGCGCAGAAAATGGAAGCAATTGGCCAGCTTACAGGTGGCCTTGCGCATGATTTCAATAATCTGCTCACGGTGATTATTGGAAACTTACAGTTGCTGGATGGCAAATTGGGCACCGATGAAAAATCACTAAAGCGCGTGGCCGAAGCTGTTGAAGCAGCACGCAAAGGTTCTGATCTCACCAAGCAACTCTTGGCCTTTGCTCGCAAGCAAGAGCTTGAACCACAAGACGTGGCTGTAAATGAATTGATCACTGGTCTTGCCCCGTTGATTGAGCGCACATTGGGTGAAAATGTTGAACTGATGGTCGACATGATGGCGGGTGATCCGCACACATTGATAGATCCTTCGCAACTTGAGTCGGCCGTTTTAAATTTGGCAATCAATGCGCGTGATGCCATGGGTGACAGCGGTAAGCTTACGATTGAGACGCAAGGCGTTTATCTGGATCGCTTCTATGCAGATAAAAATCCAGAAGTGGTGCCAGGCCATTATGTGATGGTGGCGGTTTCGGATAATGGCTGTGGCATGTCGGCAGAGCTTTTGGAGAAAGTGTTCCAACCTTTCTTCACCACTAAAGCACCGGGCAAAGGCACGGGGCTTGGTCTTTCGATGGTTTATGGTTTCATCAAGCAATCGGGTGGCCATATCAGTGTCTACAGTGAAGTGGGCCATGGCACGTCGGTCAAAATGTATTTGCCGCGTCGCATGCGTGTTGGAGAAGATGCCGCCGCAAAACCATTGAACTTGATCGAATTGCCGAAATCAACTTTGGACCGGGTTTCTGCACCAGCTCTTGTTCAAGCACCAGCGCCTGTGGCTATCGTTGAAGAGCCGGTAGTGACTGAACAACCAGCGCCGGCGCGTCGCCCCAAGATTCTCGTGGTTGAAGACCAAGAGGCGGTGCGGGCTGTGGCTTGCGGTTTTCTGGAAGATTTCGGGTATGAAATCGTTGAGGCCGGAGATGGCTTCCAAGCTCTCTCGGTCTTGCAGGAGCATGATGATATTGATTTGATGTTCTCGGACGTGGTGATGCCCGGGGGCATGAATGGCTTTGATTTGGCGCAGGCGGCTTTGAGCCTCAAACCCAATCTCAAAATTGTTCACACATCGGGCTATCCCAAAGGTGCCATGGTGCATCAAGACGAGCCGCGCTTTAAAAGCGGGTTTATCATTATGAAACCTTATCGCCGGGAAGAGCTGCAAAAAATCATTAAAGATGCGCTGGAAATCCAATAGTAAAAAAGGGCAAGAGATTGCCCTTTTTTGTTATCCCCGCTAGAAGCGCCCCAACTTATTCATTCAGGTTTTGGGATTTCACATGGCGCGCCAATTTATTTATCATATGCAAGGGCTTTCTAAATCTTATGCCAGTGGCAAAAAGGTTTTGGATAATGTGCATTTGCAGTTTTATCCTGATGCCAAGATTGGTGTTCTGGGCCCTAACGGTTCTGGTAAGTCCACTCTTCTAAAAATTATGGCCGGACTTGATAAAGAATATAATGGCGAGGCGTGGATTGCTGATGGAGCGACTATTGGCTATTTGGAACAAGAACCACAGCTTGATGCATCCAAAACTGTTCTCGAAAATGCCATGGAAGGGGTTGCTTCCAAGAAGGCTATTCTCGATCAATATAACGCTCTCATGGCTGACTATAATGATGAGAACGCCGAGAAGGCTGGCAAACTGCAAGATGTGATCGATGCGCAAAACCTATGGGATCTCGAGGCGCAGGTGGAGCAGGCGATGGATGCGTTGCGCTGCCCGCCCGGTGATGCTTCAGTTGAAAATCTCTCCGGTGGTGAAAAGCGCCGCATTGCACTTACGCGTTTGCTGTTGGCGAAACCTGATCTTCTTTTGCTCGACGAACCTACCAACCATCTC
>JANYGE010000274.1 GCA_025362535.1 Hyphomicrobiales bacterium | reverse complement strand
CCATGGCTGGCACCACCAATCAACTGGTGGAATGGTGCAAACAAGCCTCAGCCGTTCATGATTTGCGCGAATATGATGCTATAGTTGCCTCTGGTGAACAGGTGACGGCGGGGCTTCTCGCCATTGTTTTGCAAGACTTGGGCATTCCGGCGCGGTCGTGGCATGGCTGGCAAATTCCGTTGCAATCTGATGGCGTTCATGGTTCGGCGCGGATTACTGGCATTGATGCCGCCGAAATTCGTAAACGCATGGAACAAGGCCAAGTGGCAGTGATCGCTGGCTTCCAAGGCATTGGACCTGATAAGCGCATTACCACATTGGGGCGCGGTGGCTCTGATACTTCGGGTGTGGCGATTGCTGCAGCCCTTGAAGCGGCTTGCGATATTTATACAGATGTGGACGGCGTTTATACAGCTGACCCGCGCATTGTGACGGGCGCACAAAAGCTGGACCGTATTACCTATGAAGAAATGCTGGAGCAGGCCTCACTGGGCGCAAAGGTTTTGCAACCGCGTTCAGTTGAACTTGCGATGGTATATAAAGTACCTTTGCAGGTGCGCTCTAGTTTTGAATCACCTGATTCTCCGAACCAAAATAAGCCTGATGGCACCGGACCCGGAACCATTGTGTGCGATGAGGATAAAATGATGGAACAGCATGTTGTCAGTGGCATTGCCTATTCACGCGATGAAGCAAAAATTTCGCTGCGTAAAGTTAAAGATAAACCTGGGGTATCTGCGGCCATTTTTGGACCACTGGCTGAAGCTGATATTAGTGTCGATATGATTGTGCAGAATGTGTCTAGTGATGGCGCATTTGCCAATATCACTTTTACCCTGCCCCGCAAAGATTTGCGCAAAGCCATTGATGTGTTGAATGGCCTTAAATCGGCCTTGGATTTTCAGGAACTCACCCATTCGGCTGATGTGGCCAAAGTTTCGGTTGTTGGCATTGGCATGCGTTCGCATGCCGGCGTTGCTGCGAAGATGTTTAAAGCGCTTGCTGATAAGGGCATCAATATTCAAGCCATCACCACCTCCGAAATTAAAGTGAGTGTGTTGATTGATGAGGCCTATACCGAACTTGCGGTCAGGGCCTTGCATAATGCTTACGGACTGGACAAGGCTTAAGATGATGATATTTGATTCTCATTATCATAAAGGCTTGTTTCACGAAGGCCGGGAAAGCTAAGGACACCGTTCATGCCCAGCTCTGCACTTGGCCCGCGTGTTCTCTTACGAAAGCTCCGCGCGGTTATGGCGGAGCCGGAGACAGCACAAACACGGCTTGATAAAATTGTAACACTGATCGCTGGTAACATGGTTGCCGAGGTGTGTTCGATCTATGTCATGCGTCCAGGTAATATCTTAGAGCTCTATGCCACCGAAGGTTTGAAACGCGAGGCGGTTCATAAATCAAAATTGAATGTTGGCGAAGGTCTTGTGGGCTTGATTGCTGAACAGGCTATTGGTCTTAGTCTATCAGACGCTGATCAGCATCCCTCGTTCAAATATCTGCCTGAAACGGGCGAAGAGCTTTATAGTTCATTCCTTGGTGTGCCGGTGATGCGCGGGGGTGCCGTGATTGGCGTTCTTGTTGTGCAAAACCGCACGCAACGTCATTATTCTGACGAGGAAGAGGAAGCGCTGCAAACCACCGCTATGGTTCTCGCTGAGGTGATGGCCTCTGGTGAACTTAAAGAAATGGCGCGTGAGACGGCCATTGATGTGGCGCATGTTCGCTCACATCATTTGCGCGTTGAGTCGCTTGCTGAAGGCATTGCCTTGGGTCACGTGGTTTTGCATGAGCCGCGTGTGCATATTCAAAATATGATTGCGGAAGATGTGCCTGCCGAACAGAAGCGTTTGGACAATGCCGTTTCGCAATTGCGCAGTCAGGTTGACGAATTACTCGACGGTTCGGATGTGATGCGCGCTACGGATTATTCTGATGTACTCGAAACCATTCGAATGTTTGCACATGATAAGGGCTGGCTTTCGCGTTTGAAAGAAGC
>JANYGE010000448.1 GCA_025362535.1 Hyphomicrobiales bacterium | reverse complement strand
ATTTTTTCCTTTTGCTGATGGGATTGAAGCTGCGGCGGCTGCTGGTGCAACGGCGATTATTCAACCGGGTGGTTCGCTTAAAGATGATGAGGTGATTAAAGCCGCTGATGCCGCAGGCCTTGCCATGGTGTTCACTGGGCTTCGCCATTTTAAGCATTGAGTGTTCCGAATTGGCATGATTAGCTTGAGATCATGACCAAGGAACTGGCATATTTTTTACAACAGATTTTGAACACGGTGCAACTGGCTACATTTTATGTTCCGCTTGCTGTGGCCTTTGCTCTTATTCAAGCGATTACGCGCAAGGTATTTTTGTCATTTGGTGATGTGGCGATGTTTGGATCTTTCGCTGCTGTCTATGTGTGCTTTGCCAGTTTGCTGAGCGGTTATGATGAATTGTCCTCCGCCCTGATCTCTCTGCTTATCGCCATTGCCTGTGCTGGGGCCTTTGGCAATGTTGCTGCACGGGTGGTTTTTGCGCCGCTGCTCAAAAGTTCTTCGCAGGCTTTCATGATTGCAGCGATTGGCTTTTCGATTGCTCTGCAAGAATTTATGCGGTTGCAAACGGGTGGCCGTGATGTTTGGATTCCTCCCCTGTTTCAGGATAATCACTTAATGCTATGGCCAGAGCCTTTCACGCTGCAAATTTCGGCGGTGATGGGATTTTCAACGGTTTTGGCAGTGGCCAGTATTCTTGGTCTTGCTTTGCTTTTGACCGCTACCCGCTTTGGCCGCAATTGGCAGGCTTGCAGCCAAGAGATTATTCTGGCCAAATTATGCGGCGTGAACACTGACAGCGTGATGCGCCAGACTTTCATGGTGGGGGCAGGCCTAGCCTCGGTGTCTGGTTGGATTGCTGCTATTTCTTATGGTGGTACCAGTTTCTCATCTGGATTAATGCTCGGATTTAAAGCGATGTTTGCTGCGGTGATTGGCGGTTTTGGCTCGATACGCGGGGCCATTCTGGGAGCGATTTCACTTGCGGCTCTGGAAGTGTTATGGTCGGCTACATTTTCAACTGCCTACCGCGATGTGGGGGTGTTCTCCTTCATCGTCTTCGTGCTTTTGCTGCGGCCCGAAGGTTTGGCGGGAATTGGTGCGCAGCGAGAAAGTGAGATGCTATGACGAGATTTTTAATTCTCAGTGTTGCTCTGTTCCTCGTCGCTTGCGGGGAGGATTCCGGCCCCAAGGATTATTTGAAAATAGCCGGCGGTGGCATCACTTTCAATTATCGCTATTCGCAAGCCGGTATGGTGGTGATTGCACAGCAGAAATATCCACTGCCCAAAGGCAGCAGTGTTGAAGCGCAATTTGATTTGCCAGGGCAAAACGCCAGACAGACTGTGAGTCTTCCAGCGATGGAGGGTAAACTTTCTTATAAGCTGCAAAGTGACCCCCTGACGGGTTTGAAAAAAGGCGGGCAATATAATGTCACTGTTCGTCTGATCGATAAGGATGGCAAGCAGCTTGACCGTGATGACCGGGTTTTTGTGTCGGACGAAGACCAAGCCACTCTGCCTAGCAAGCCAATCGTGGAAGGCCTGGCCTTGACTCCACATCTTGAAAATCTCTGAGCCGGATTTTTGCTCTGGAACCTAAAGCAGCTTGAAACTTTTGTGTGGGTGGCCAAGCTGGGCAGCTTTCGCCGCACGGCTGAAAGGCTGAACACCACGCAGCCCAATATATCCGTGCGCATTGCCGAGCTTGAAACTGCCTTAGGCGTGAAGTTATTCGAACGCGATGCAGGCTCCGTCTCGCTCACGCAAAAAGGCCAAGCGCTACTGAGTTATGCTGAACGTGTGCTGGTTGCCACGGAAGAATTCTCGGCTCAATCTGGCAGCACAGGTGATCAACAAAGTGTTTTGCGTTTGGGAGTGACTGAGATGATCGCTCAAACTTGGCTACGCGATTATCTCAAAAAACTAAAATCAGAATTTCCCCATGTGGCGGTGGAGCTAACGGTGGATTTCTCCATCAATCTGCGCCGCGAATTGGTGGAGCGTGCCATTGATCTTGCTTTTCTCAACGGCCCGATCACCGATTATAATATCAACAATATTGAGTTAGGCGCCGCCCCCATGATTTGGGTGGCCTCATCAAAACTCAAAGGTCCATTTAAAACCCTGGGCCAGCTGGCGGAACAGACCATCCTCAGCCACGCGCGGAACACGAGGTCCTATGTGGAAGTGACTGCCCATTTCAGAGAAAATCATAATGGCCCGGTGCGTATCGTCTCAAGCAACAGCCTCGCCGCCTGCCTGCAAATGGCGATTGACGGATTGGGCATCGCCACTATTCCCCTGCCTATGGCAAAGCCGCATTTGAATTCCGGAGCTTTGGTAACGTTGCCCTATAAGTGGACACCCACCCCTTTGGTATTCACAGCTTCATATGCTCATTCACCGGCAAGTGGATTGGTGAAGCGGGCAGCGGAATTGGGGAGGGAGGTGGCGGGGCGTCAAAAATAGTCCATAAAAATCCTTTATTGTTTGAATAGATTCTAATCATTAGACGTTATTGTTTGGAGCGACTATTCATGCTCGATAGTTCGCCTCAGCTCCCAATCAAGGTCTCCCCCATGAATCCCAATTCCATTCGCCTCGGTGTTGATATTGGGGGCACGTTTACTGATGTGGTTCTGGAAGTTGATGACAAGCAATTCTCGACCAAGGTTCTCACCACCAATGCCGCACCTGAAGATGCGATTATCAATGGTATGAAACAGGTTTGTACCAAGGCAAAAATTACGCCTACGCAAATCACCCAGATTATTCACGGCACCACGCTGGCCACCAATGCGCTGATCGAGCGACGCGGGGCCAAGACGGCCTTAATCACCACGCAAGGCTTTCGTGATGTGATTGAGATGCGCACTGAATCACGCTTTGAACAATATGATTTGAATTTGATTTTGCCAGAGCCGCTGCTGCCACGCCAAAGTCGCTTTACGGTTCTGGAGCGGGTGAGCGCTAAGGGCGATATGCTGGTGCCGCTTTCGCGTGCCGATGTGGAGCATGTGGTCGAAGCTATTCGCTTGGCTGGTTATACTTCTGTGGCGGTGGGTCTTATTCACTCATATTTGAATGACGCCCATGAGAAGATGATCCGCAATGTGTTGATGGAAAAATTGCCGGGCGTGATGATCTCGCTTTCCTCAGAAGTCTCGCCGCAGATGCGCGAATACGAACGCTTCAATACGACCGTGGCCAATGCCTATATCAAGCCACTGATGAAATCCTATCTCAGCCGTTTAGGCGCAAGGCTTGGGGCTGAAGGTGTGGGGTGTAAAATTTTCCTCATGCATTCCGGTGGTGGCATTATTTCGCTGGACAGTGCGGCCGAATTTCCCGTGCGACTGGTTGAATCTGGCCCTGCAGGTGGTGCTGTGTTTGCCGCCAATATCGCGGCGCGCTTTGGTCTTAATAAAGTACTGTCCTTCGATATGGGCGGCACCACAGCGAAGATTTGCTTGATTAAAAATCAAACGCCAAAGACGTCACGGGTGTTTGAAGTGGCACGCACTTATCGGTTTAAAAAAGGCTCGGGCATGCCGATTTCAATTCCGGTGATAGACATGGTGGAGATTGGGGCGGGCGGTGGCTCTCTGGCTCACGTCGATGCAATGCGCCAGATCCGCGTAGGGCCGGAAAGTGCTGGCTCCGAACCAGGCCCGGCCTGTTATGACCGTGGTGGGTTGAAACCAGCGGTGACCGATGCAGATTTGGTTTTGGGTAAACTCGACCCTGATAATTTTGCCGGTGGGTCAATTAAATTGAACACTGCAAGTTCGGCTCTCGCCTTAGAAACCGTGCTCGGAAAAATGCTGGATATGGATGCGCAAACGGCGGCTTTTGGTTTAGCCGAAGTGGTCGATGAAAACATGGCCAATGCGGCTCGCGTTCACGCGGTGGAAAATGGTGAGGACTTGTCGAACTATACGATGATTGCATTCGGTGGGGCCGCTCCCCTTCATGCAGGCCGTTTGTGTGAGAAGCTTGGCATCACCCGCATGTTGGTGCCGCAGGGCGCAGGCGTAGGATCTGCCATTGGGTTCTTGCGCGCGCCCTTCAGCTTTGAAGCCAATCGCAGTGTTTATATGAAGCTCTCGCAATTTGCGCCGGATGTGATCAAGACGCTGCTGGCCGATTTAGAAAAAGAAGCCACTGGCTTTGTACGCTCCTGTGATGCAATTGCCTTAATCAATGCCGAGTTCAAAGCCTATATGCGTTATAAAGGCCAAGGTTGGGAAATCCCCATTGTGCTGAGTGCTGATCAAGCACGTGACCCCGATGCGAAAACGTTCCAGAAATTATTTGAGACCGATTATGCAGCACTCTTTGGTCGCACCGTTGATGGCATGGAAATTGAAATCACCGTGTGGGCGGTGAATGCTACCACGCCAACTGGGAAGGTGGCACCTGTGGCCGCGTTGCCTAAAGCTTCTGCGGTAGAAATATTCAATACACGATTACTATTTGATGCGGGTCTTTCGAAAACAGTCCAAGCTTCTGTCATTCATCGCAGCGAAATGAAAGCTGGCCAGATCGTGCAGGGTCCGGCGATTATTACTG
>JANYGE010000209.1 GCA_025362535.1 Hyphomicrobiales bacterium | reverse complement strand
CTCGACTCTACGGGGCTTATCATTTCAGAAAACACTGTTTCTGACATTGGCAATAATGGAATTTTAGTATGGCGCAGCGATGTGGGCTCAGATGGCACCCAGGTGATTGGCAATCGGGTTTCCAATATTCGTGCTGATGCGGGTGGCAATGGGCAGAATGGCAATGGTATAAATATCTATCGTGCTGGCGATGTGATGACGGCTAATAACCGCGTTTCAGATACGGCCTTCTCATCGATCCGTTATAATTCGGGCAGCAATGCGCAGATCATTGGCAACAGTGTGGCCCGCGCCGGTGAGGTTTCACTTTATGTGGAATTTGCCTTTCAGGGTGCGGTGATCGCCAATAATAGTATTGATGGTGCGGGGGTTGGCATTTCGATTACCAATCTTGATGTGGGCGGAAGGCTGGCCTGTTGCACTGGAAATCTCATCCGCAATATTCAGCACGGCAGCACCGCTGAAGCTGGCGAGGCGATTGGCATTTGGGCTGAGGCTGATACGTTGGTGAATAACAATGTTCTTGAAGATATTGGCGATGTGGGCATTCGCTTGGGCTGGGGTGACAAATCCCGCAATCTGACAGCGCAGGGCAATATTATCCGCAAAACCAAGCGTGGCATTGTGATCTCGGTGACGGCGGGCACGGGCAATATTCTGGTTGCTGGAAACATGATTGATGGGGCCGAAATCGCCGCCATTCAAGGTTTTGATTTTAACACTGCGGTGGCGGGAGAGGCGTTTCCACCCCATGTGATGCTGGCCAATAATATGATCAGTCGCTAGCGCGGACCTCGCCCACTTCGATTTTTTTCCAATTACTGAGGGTCTCGTGTTGGAAAGATTTTAGCTGGGTGACTTCTTCGGGGTTCCACACGTCAAGTTTCGCCAACACAGCTGCCACAGCCACTTCCACGGCGCGGGATGCACCATCATCGGTTTTCACGGCAAAGCCTAAGCCAGCATGGGCAATGCTGCCGCAATAAACCCCTTCAGCGCCATATTTGATAAAGAGGCGCGGAATGGCCTGCATCACGCGCGTGTCGAATTTTCCGGTGCCTGCAATCAAAAAAGGATGCACCCGTGCGGCGGCGATGATGCGCGCTCCAGCTTCAAGCGTGCTTAACCGCGCAAAGCCCAGCGCCATATTTTTCAGTGGCATGGCCCAAGTGGGCACGGAACAGCCATCAACTCCCATTGGCGCTGTTGCCAAATCCACTTCACACAAGCGTTCAATGGTTTTGGCGATGGCGCGCTGGACGGGGTGATCGGGCTTTACATAGTTCTGTGCAGCCACACCCAAATGTTTGGCCAAAGCCAACATTCCTGCGTGTTTGCCGGAGCAATTATTGTGAACATCCTGTGCGGTTTGGCCAGCGCGCACCAGTTCATAAGCGGCATTGCGATAGGAGGGCCAATGGGCACCGCATTCGTAACAGGTTTCAGCAATTCCGGCTTTGTGCAGAATAGAGCGAGCGACACGCACATGTTCGGCTTCGCCATTATGCGATGAGCAGCACAGGGCAATTTCGGCATCGTTCAATTTGAACGCATCAGCGGCACCCGATTCAAGCACAGGCAGGCACTGAAATGCTTTGATGGCCGAGCGTGGATAAATGGGGGTTGAAAGATCGCCCGCGCTGGCAATGATCTTTCCGGCTGTATCGCAAACCACAAAGGCCCCCCGGTGGCGGCTTTCGACGATTGTGCCTCGGGTGACTTCGGCAATAATAGGATTGGTCATGGGGTATTTACCTTAGGCTCGTATTTCTGTCGACTGCGACAATCGAATCATTGTCTTGTCACGTTCAAGCCTTATGTAGCGCGTTCAAACCCTCTTTGTGGACCCCTGTCATGATTTCACGAGCCATTGCCTTTCAACATATGGATGATGAACCTCCCGGATTGTTCGGCGAGTTTTTGAGTGCGCGCGGTGCGGCGATCGATATTGTGAATTTACACAGGGGCGAAGAGATACCATCTCTCGCCGCTTATGATTTTATGCTGGTGATGGGCGGCGCCATGGATGTGTGGGATGAGGCGCAAAACCCCTGGCTGGTGCAGGAAAAAGCGGCCATCCGCGAATGGGCACTCAATCGCAACCGCCCGTTTTTTGGGGTGTGCCTGGGTATGCAGCTTTTGGCCGAAGCCTTGGGTGGCAAGGTGGGCCTGGCGCGGACTGCCGAAGTGGGGGTTGGTGACATCGATTTATGCGGGGCGCACCCGCTGAATGGTGGACTTTCGCCGCGTTTCAAAATGATGCAATGGCACCATGCCGAAGTGACGGCTCTGCCCGAGGGGGCTGAGGTTCTGGCGCGCTCTGCGGTGACGGAAGTTCAAATCATGGCGGTGGGTGGCAATTTGCTGGGCACACAGTTTCATGGCGAGCTCACGCCAGAGCTGGTGGCCAAATGGCAGCATATTCCACAATATATTTCGTGGTTGGAAGACTCACTTGGGGCTGGGGCTTATGGCCGTGTCTGTGCCGAGGCTTTGCCTTTGATGGGCAAAATGCGGGCGGTGAGCGAGGCTATGTTTAACAATCTGGTTGAAGGCAAGGCTCTGCGGGTGGCGGCTTAATTCGCTTTAAGGGTTTGCCGGTATTTTTCGGCATCCCAGTTTAACAACTGATCAATTTGCTCTGGGGTTAAAGCGTTCAGTTTGGCATTTGCATCGACACGGCGGAACACATCGGCAAGACAGCGCAGCATGGGCTCAACGGCGGCTTTGGCATTTTTATGAACCAGCACGCCTTTGCGACGGATCAGAACAGCAGGGCCATCGCTCGAGAAATCATAGGGAATTGTGGTTCCCAGAAACACCACGTGATCGGGATAAAACACGCCTTGCGTTCCCACTTTAAAGGCCAAAGCGTCATAGGCCAGCGCATGGGTTCCGTCATTTGTGGCGGGTTGATAATTGGTGCCTTTGGCAATTGCCGTCAACGCAGCAAGATCGGGGCGAGGCACCGATCTTATTGTACGTTTCAATTTTCTAACAATTTTTTGCAGCAGGGTTTCAGCATCATGCACGGTTTCTGCCGCCACCACGAGCCCATGGTTGCCAAGGATGAGAACATTGGTGTTTGGTTTGATATTCTGTTGGATGGCTTTGGATAACATGAGACCGGGGCGGGCATAGGGAATGAAAACCCAGTTTTCACCCGCCAGCTTTTCAGACAGCAGGGCTTCGGCATTTTCTTGAATGGCCCAAGAAATGGTGTTCACGCAATGAACATGCAGCACAACTTTCTGCTGCATTAATCCATGTACGGAGGTTTCGATGGAAGGCCGGAGACCAGACACATTGAGATCGGTGCGGATAAATGCGACACAGGATTCGCAGTCTGGATCATTGGCAGTGAGTGCAGATTTCAGTTTTTCGTAATCCAAAGGCACGAAAATATCTTTATCGTCAGCATCTTTCAACCAAGTGCCTGAAGCCTTAATCCACATAATCCCATCTTGCTTGAGCGAGGTGTTGCCACCTGCAGCTTGCACCAAAAGGTGATTGGCCCCCAAGCGAGCGGAGAGTTTGCTGAGGCTTTTCAGCTCACTCATCAGGCTAACATCAATGCTGGTTCTTCAATGAAAGCCCGGAAGGCTTGCAGCAGTTCAGCACCAATGGCACCATCAACAGCGCGGTGATCGCAGGAAAGTGTGCATTTCATCATGGTTTTTATCACGGGTTGTTTGTTCACTGGCACATATTGCTCAATTCCAGCGCCGACTGCAAGGATGGTGGCTTGCGGAGGGTTAATGATGGCGGTGAATTGCTCTATGCCATACATGCCGAGATTGGAAACAGCCGTGGTTCCGCCTTGATATTCAGGTGGTTGCAATTTGCGCGCCCGGGCGCGGGAGGCCAGGTCTTTCATCTCAATGGAGATTTGTGACAGGGATTTGGCTTCGGCATTGCGCAAGACTGGTGTGAACAAACCGCCTTCGACTGCAACGGCTACGCCAACATCTGAAGATTGATGCTGCAAGAGACCCGCTTCCGTATAGGTTACATTGGCGGACGGCACGCGCTGCAAGGCCAGCGCCAGAGCTTTGATTACATAGTCATTGATCGACAACTTCCAGCGTGGGGTTTTATCGGCATCTTTGGGGGCTTGCGCATTGATGCGGTCGCGGATGGCCAGAAGTTGGGTGAGATCGCAGGATGAGGAGAGATAAAAATGCGGCACTGTTTGCTTTGACAGCGTGAGACGCTGCGCGATGGTGCGGCGCATGCCATCGAGCGGAATCAGGTTGGTGTTGCTTGGCGCAGCAACAACAGTTTTATGATTTTCAACATCAGCCGCCACAATGCGGCCACGCGGACCAGAGCCACTTATGGCGGTGAGCGTGATATTTTTCTGGCGGGCCAGACGGCGCGCCAAAGGTGTTGCGCGCACACCAGTGCCATTGGCAACGATGGAAATTGGCGCTGCTGCCTCAACAATAACTTCTGCTTTTGCAACCACTATTGGTGCCGCTGCTTCAAGTTTGGTTTCTAAGATTTTCTCGCCTGCGGCATAGATCATGCCGACAGTTTTACCAATGTCGATGGCTTTGCCCGTGTCAGCAATATTATTGATTGTGCCATCGGCGGGGGATTCAATTTCAATGGCCGATTTATCGGTTTCCATTTCGAAGAGCACGGCACCCTTCTTCACCGAGTCGCCATTTTTCACGTGCCACTTTGAGATGATCCCCGTGGTCATATCCATATCCACTTTGGGAAGGATTACTTCAACGGCCATGGCTTAAGCCCTGCTCTTTACAAGATTGCGCAAAGCTTCAACGATGTTCTCCACCTGCGGCACGGCGGCACGTTCCAAGATCGGGCTATAGGGGATGGGGCTTTCAGCACCACCCAAACGCATGATGGGCGCATCCAGATAATCAAAGGCTTCGCTCTCGGCAATCAGCGCGGAGATTTCAGCACCGATGCCCAAGGTTTTCACACCTTCATAGACACAGCACAGGCGCGTGGTCTTTTTCACGCTCGCGATAATCGTGGCAGTATCGATCGGGCGGATGGAACGCAGATCAATCACTTCAACATCAATGCCTTCGGCCGCCAAAATCTCTGCGGCTTCCAATGCCTTATGCACCATGATGGCGGAACCAACGATGGTTACATCTTTGCCTTCACGCACCACTGCGGCTTTGCCGATGGGAATTAGATATTGTTCCTCAGGCACATGGCCTTTGATTTTGTAGAGCAACTTATGTTCGAAGATGAGAACAGGATCAGGATCTTCGAGAAGCTGACGCCGGCGCTGCCGCCCAGGAACCAGGTCGATGCGCTGGACGACTTCTGGGGCGAGAACTCGGGCTCGCCCGCGATCCGCGAGTTGACGCCGACGTGATAGCTGTAGCTGACGGTGGCGCGGGTCTGCAGCTTGTCCCACAGCACGCGGTACGGCAGCATGACGTCGAGGCGCGCGCTGCGGGCGGCGTTGACCGTGCGGTCGACGACGTGGCCGCCGCCGACCGTCTTGGTCCCGAACGGAG
>JANYGE010000202.1 GCA_025362535.1 Hyphomicrobiales bacterium | reverse complement strand
CGCGGCAGAGACATGGAGGGCAAGTCTTCATCCGAGACGCCTTCCGACGCCAACTGCTCAGCGTATTTAGGATCGAGGTATTGGGTGTACTCGGAGGAGTCCTCGAACGGCATTTCGTCAGAGACAATCTTCTCGACCACGAAATCCTGCTCGGTGGCAAGGGCGCGGCCTTCGACAACGGCGTCCGAAATCTTATTCGTGAACAGGCGGATGGCTCGCAGTGCGTCATCATTACCTGGAATCACGTAATCCACTTCGTCGGGATCGCAATTGGTGTCCACTACAGCGACTACGGGGATGCCCAAGCGGCGAGCTTCTTTTACCGCGATGGCTTCCTTATTGGAGTCGATCACGAACAGTAGATCAGGCACACCGCCCATGTCTTTGATGCCGCCCAAAGCTTTTTCAAGCTTCGACTTGCTGCGCGCCATATCCAAAACTTCGCGCTTCTTCAAAAGGCTGGTGCCTTGCTTTTCCATCGTGTCGTCGATCTTGCGTAATGTCTTGATCGAAGCCGAAATGGTTTTCCAGTTGGTGAGCATGCCGCCCAACCAACGCGCATTCACATAATACTGAGCGCAGCGTTTTGCACTTTCAGCAATTTCTTGCGATGCCGAACGCTTGGTGCCCACGAACAACACGCGGCCGCCCTTGGCCACAGTGTCAGTTACCAATTGCAATGCATTATGCAGCAAAGGAACAGTTTGTGAGAGATCGAGAATATGGATGCCATTGCGCACGCCGTAAATATATGAACCCATCTTTGGGTTCCAGCGGTGGGTTTGGTGTCCGAAATGAACGCCAGCTTCCAAGAGCTGACGCATGGTGAAATTGACCGTGGCCATTGTAACTTCCTTCTCCGGTTAATCCTCCGCAAGTGGTGTGACCGGATTATCCGGCACCGGAAGGAACGTTCTCTATGAGGGGCAGATTATGCCCATGAGAGGTTCCAACACCTGCGTGTGGTTTTAGTAACGCTGGGGGCTATAGCGGTGAAGTTGGAGAATGGCAAGAGCCCTAAGATATGGCCGGTTTTACTTTCACAAACCTCGTATAAAGCCAACCAATGCCAATCAAGCTGAGGCCAATACCCATAACACTGGCAATCTGCCACAGGCCGCCCAATTGCCAGAGGTCATAGGCGAACGTCTTGAGTAAGGCCAAAACCATCACAGCCAAGCCGCCATAGCGGATGGTCTGGCGATTCCATTTTAGCCCGGCAATGAACAAGCCTATAGCAGTCACCAACCAGGCTGCTGAAAGCGCATATGATTCCGCATCACTGCTAAATTCGGGGATTAAATAAGGCCCCTGGAACAGCCGCTTGGTTTCCAGTGTCACAAAGGCAAGCAACAGCACCAAAGCCAAAGCACCGACGGCACTGCGCCAGTTGCCGATGCCCAAGCTCTCCATCTTGCGCGTCATGAGAGCCAATAAAATGATCGGCCCCAGATAGGCAAGCCAGAGCGTATTGATCATTGCTGAACCTTCAACACGGTCGCCCGTTACCAATGGATTTAGGATAAACAGGCTCAAGCCGATAAGTGCAAGGCAGCTACCCGCCAACAAAATGCGAGAGCCCCACAGCGATACCAACGACGAATAGAGTTGTTGCCGATAAGCCAAGCCATAAGCCGCACCCAGCCATGCCAAAATATGCGCGGACATTTCCAACAGTCCAACTTGATTTAACGTAATGCCGCCGCCGATAAGCACCCGCAATTCGAGAGAGATGAGCGAGATGACAAGGCCCAGGCTGAGGCCTTCGAGGGCCACGCTGTAACGGCGATATTTATCATTGTTCAGTTGGCGACTGCCCCACCATAAAAGTGCTGCTGTCACCCCATAACCATAAAGCGGCCAATGCGCTCCCAAGGGCAGATCGTTAGGTTCATCCCAGAATTCCCGCGAGACGAAAAGCCGAATGGTGGCAAAGCTGCCGAGAGCGCTGGCGATGGCACCGATAAATCGCGCAGGAATAAGACGCGATGTCCAAGCCACAACTGCGGCCAAGGCCGCGATGGAAATAGTATACCACACTTCATCAAACACACGATCCAGCGCAAAGAGTGCGAGCAGCGCTGCGCCTACCACCAAAGCACCCGTTGAAAATTCTTGGGCAGGTTCCGCGATATTTTGACGGCGTATATAAGCGAGAGCAAACAATA
>JANYGE010000162.1 GCA_025362535.1 Hyphomicrobiales bacterium | reverse complement strand
CTATAACAATAAAGATTAGAGAGATACTAAGATTCCAAGAGTTGGAGAACGATTTAGTTTGTGATTGGGTGGCGACTGGTCATCATGCTCGTTCCGTAAGAAAAATCGACGAACTTTCAAAACAAGTATTTGGAATTACCGAAGCCGAAACGGATTTCATTTTCCCAGAAAATTATTCTTCGCTGATAGAAGGATCACATGAAAAAAACACTATAAATAATGCTTTCAGGAAACATGAAGAAAGTTACAGCACTGCGAAAGTCAGTGATGAAGAAGCTGTAAAAATCCTCTTGGAATTACGAATTGACTTTAGAGACATTAATGGTCACCCGCTCAGATTAACTCGATTTTTTAAAAAACAAGCAGAAGCAGCTTCCAAAGGAATCAAAGGTAAATTTCCAGATGTTAGAGCCTTAAACGATGGAAGATGGGAAGATCAAATGCAAATAGCCGCAGACAAATTTAAAAAAACTCGACCTAATATTAAATAGGATTTCTTCATGTCCCTTACTCTCACAATTGCCCAAACCATCATCACCAAAACTCTCGACCACGCCAAGCAATCCAACTTCAAAGCTCTCGGTGTTGTCATACTCGATACGCGAGGAGCGGTGGTCGCTGCTGCAGTTCAGGATGGTTCATCGCTGGCTCGTTTCGAAGTGGCCAAAGCTAAAGCCAATGGTGCCATATCCTTTAACATGGGCTCGCGTGGGATTGAGAAATTGGCCAAAGATCGCCCGCATTTTCTAGCAGGAGCCTTGGGCGTGATTGACGGCATTATTCCAGTGCCGGGTGGCGTGTTGATCAAATCCACCGATGGTAAAATCTTAGGCGCTGTTGGCGTGTCTGGTGATACGTCGGACAATGATGAAGCCGCAGCCCTGGCGGGGATTCAGGCTGCAGGGCTAGTGGGCGATGGCGGCCAAGGCTGACGCAGGCTATTCCGGCACCCCAGTTTGGAAAAAGCTGGGCTTCAAAACGGGCATGAAAGTGATGGTGCTGAATGCACCGTCACATTACCCTTCACTCTTCGAAGACAGCGCCAAGGATTGGCTGTTCGTAAAAAAAGACGCTGATGCCATCCATCTTTTCATCACTGAAACCAAACAGGTGAGTGAAATTGAAAAACTTTCAAAACTCATGCCACCTGCCATCATGTTCTGGGTGTCATGGCCGAAGAAAACCTCATCGCTCTCCAAAGGCTTGAGCGAAGATCATATCCGCAATGCCGCATTTGCTTGCGGGCTGGTCGATATAAAAGTTTGCGCGGTGGATAAGGATTGGTCGGGCCTCAAACTCACGCGGCGAAGATCAGCTGCTAAGTGATTTCAAATGCGCCAATTGCCCCGCAGTTGAACTATCCAAACCATCACCCGAAACTTTACCTTCAACCACTGGCTGAAGCGCCGTAGCCAGTTCCTTGCCCAGCTCCACACCCCATTGATCAAACGAGTTGAGCCCCCAAATCACACCTTCCACAAAAACCCGGTGTTCATAAAGTGCAATGAGGCGGCCCAGCGTATAGGGATCAAGTTTTTTATAAGCCAGTGTGATCGATGGGCGATTGCCTGCGAAAACGCGATGCGGGGCCAGAGCCTTAATCTCAGCAGCCGATTTGCCCATGGCTTTCAGTTGCGCTTCCGCCTCTTTTAAGCTGCGGCCTTTCATCAAGGCTTGGCTTTGTGCGAGGCAATTCGAAACCAGCAACGTGTGATGCTCCGCCATGCCCACTTCATGTGGGTGAGCGGCGATCAAAAATTCCACCGGAATAATATCTGTGCCCTGATGCAACAATTGAAAAAACGCGTGCTGACCATTGGTGCCGGGTTCACCCCACACAATCGGGCCGGAGGCGTTTTTTAAAGGCTTGCCATCTTTGCCCACGCGCTTGCCATTGGATTCCATATCAAGCTGTTGCAAGTAAGCCGTAAAGCGCGACAGGCGCTGGTCATAGGGAATGATGGCACGCGAGAAATGATTGCAAATATTGCGGTGCCACACACCAAGAAGCCCCATGAGCATCGGCAAATTCTCATGCGGTTTGGCTTTGCTGAAATGCGTGTCCATCGCATGGCCACCATGCAGGAAATCC